>JAJRPW010000201.1 GCA_024280585.1 Alphaproteobacteria bacterium | reverse complement strand
GTGCCTGTGGATATTTATGTTCCAGGTTGCCCGCCGACGGCTGAAGCCTTGCTTTATGGCATATTGCAGTTACAAAAAAAAATTAAGCGCGAAGGCTCTTTGTTCAACCGAAAAAAGAAGAGCAAAAAATAATGAAAAAAGATGCGGATTCATTGAAAGGATTTGGTGAATATATCACGGGAAGCTTGCCTGACGGTATTGAGGCTTCATCGGATGTAATAAATGGCGATGTGGTGATTACAACTGTGCCGAAAAATATTCAGCAAGTACTGGTTTTTTTGCGTGATGACGCCAGATGCCAGTTTAAGCAATTGGTGGATTTAACAGCGGTGGATTATCTCGATAGAGGCTTGCGTTTTGAGGTTGTATATAACCTTCTTAGCTTGCGCTATAATTTGAGGGTAAGAGTTAAAGTATCGGTTGAAGAGGGGCGGCTACTTCCTACTGTTGTCGGGGTGTATAGCGTGGCTGGCTGGCTTGAGCGTGAAGTTTGGGATATGTATGGTGTTTATTTTGCTGATCATCCTGATTTGCGTAGAATACTTACAGATTATGGTTTTACCGGCCATCCGCAACGCAAGGACTTCCCTTTGTCTGGTTATGTTCAGGTGAGATATGATGAGGAAAAACAACGGGTTATATATGAGCCGGTGAAGTTGGATCAGGAATTTAGGACTTTCGATTTTGAAAGCCCGTGGGAAGGGGCAAAATATATTTCTATAGAGGAAAAAGAGTCTAGGTAATATGGCAAAAAATGCAGTTGATATAAAAAATATGACTCTTAATTTTGGTCCGCAACATCCGGCGGCTCATGGGGTTTTACGCCTGGTTCTGGAGATGGATGGTGAGGTTGTTGATCGCGCTGATTCGCATATTGGTCTGTTGCATCGAGGGACTGAAAAGCTGATTGAGCATAAGACTTATATGCAAGCTGTGCCTTACTTTGACCGGCTTGATTATGTTTCGCCAATGTCGCAGGAACACGCATTTGCGCTGGCGACGGAAAAATTGCTGGGTTGTGAGGTGCCGATTCGTGCGCAATATATAAGAGTGCTGTTTTGTGAAATTTCTCGACTCTTAAACCATATTCTTAACATTACTACGCAAGCCCTTGATGTTGGCGCAATGACGCCACTTTTATGGATGTTTGAAGAGCGTGAAAAAATGATGGAATTTTATGAGCGGGCGTCGGGTGCGCGTCTTCATGCGAATTATTTCCGTCCCGGCGGTGTGGCCAAGGATTTGCCGGATGGTTTGCTGGAGGATATTTCTGAATTTATAGAGCATTTTCCAAAAATTATGGATGATGTTGAAGGGTTGCTGACTGAAAATCGTATTTTTAAGCAGCGTTTGGTCGATATTGGTGTCGTGACTAAGGCTGAGGCCTTGGATTGGGGCTTTAGCGGGCCGATGCTGCGTGGTTCGGGCGTGCCTTGGGATTTGCGGAAATCACAGCCATATGAAGTGTATAACGAGCTTGATTTTGATATACCAGTAGGCAAAAATGGCGATTGTTATGATCGTTATTTGGTGCGTATGGAAGAAATGCGTCAGTCGATAAAAATTATAAAACAAGTGATTGAGCGTATGCCGCAAGGGTCGATTAAGACTGCTGATCGCAAGATTTCGCCGCCGCCAAGGGCACAAATGAAAGAGTCGATGGAGGCTATGATTCATCACTTTAAGTTGTTTACGGAAGGGTATAAAGTTCCAGCTGGTGAGGTTTATGCGGCGGTTGAGGCGCCAAAAGGCGAGTTTGGTGTGTTTTTGGTGTCAGATGGTGGCAGTAAACCTTATAGGTGTAGGATAAAGGCGCCGGGATTTGCTCATTTGCAAGGCTTGGATTTCATGACAAAAGGGCATATGTTGGCGGATGTTGTGGCTGTGATTGGGTCGTTGGATATTGTGTTTGGTGAAATTGATCGTTAAAAGTGCAAGGGTGCAAAAATTGTTGATATGAAGAAAAAACAAGCAGATTTTAAATTTAACGCAAAAAACCTGAAAATGGCGAAGGTTATCATTGCAAAATACCCAGAAGGTAAGCAACGCAGTGCAACTTTGCCGCTTCTTGAGCTGGCACAAAGGCAAAATGACAACTGGCTGCCGGTGCCAGTGATGGATTATGTGGCGGATTTTTTGGATTTAGCGCCGATAAAAATCTATGAAGTTGTGACATTTTATTCGATGTTTAATACAGAGCCAGTCGGTAAAAATTTTATTCAGGTTTGTCGCACAACGCCTTGCTGGCTGCGTGGGGCGAATGAAATAACCAAGGCGTGCAAGAAAAAATTAGGCATTGGCCTTGGTGAAACCACAAAAGACGGCAAGTTTACGGTGAAGGAAGTTGAGTGTCTGGGCGCGTGTGTGAATGCCCCAATGGTACAAATCAATGACGATTATTTTGAAGATTTAACAGCGGATTCGATGGGTAAAATAATTGATGATTTGGCTGCTGGAAAAAAAATACAAATTGGTTCGCAGGCGGGAAGGCAATGTTCGGCTCCGGTTGAGGAGAAGGTGTGATGTTAAAACAAGAAAACAGAATATTCACTAACTTATACGGCTTTGAAAGCACTGGATTGGTTGCGTCTAAAAAACGTGGCGATTGGAAAGATACCAAAAAATTTATCAAAAAAGGCCATGATTGGGTTATTGATGAGGTAAAAAAATCATGCCTGCGTGGTCGTGGTGGCGCGGGATTTCCGACGGGTTTGAAATGGTCATTTATGCCAAAAGAGCCGCCTGGCGGCAAGCCATCTTATCTGGTTATTAACGCCGATGAGTCTGAGCCGGGGACTTGTAAAGACCGCGATATAATTCGCAACGAGCCACATAAAATCGTTGAAGGTGCGCTTTTAGCGGGCTATGCGATGCGAGCGGTGGCGGCGTATATCTATATTCGCGGCGAGTTTTATAATGAAGCGATGGCACTGCAAAAGGCCATTGATGAGGCGTATAAAGCTAAACTAATAGGTAAAGATGCTTGTGGAAGTGGTTATAATTTCGATGTTTATTTGCATCGTGGCGCTGGTGCTTATATTTGCGGTGAAGAAACTGCTCAATTGCAAAGTTTGGAAGGCAAGAAAGGTCAACCGCGTTTGAAGCCCCCATTTCCGGCCGGTGTTGGGTTATATGGCTGTCCGACAACGATTAATAATGTGGAAACAATTGCTGTTGTGCCGACGATTTTGCGTCGTGGCGGTGATTGGTTTGCGAGCTTAGGGCGTGAAAATAACACGGGGACCAAGGTTTTTTGTATATCCGGGCATGTGAATAATCCGTGTAATGTCGAGGAAGAAATGGGGATTTCGCTGAAGGAACTGATTGAAAAACATGCAGGTGGTGTGCGTGGTGGTTGGGATAATTTACTGGCTATAATCCCTGGTGGGTCGTCTGTTCCGATGTTACCAAGATCAATATGTGATACTGTTACCATGGATTTTGATTCGCTGCGTGAGCAGCAATCTGGTTTGGGTACGGCCGGTGTGATTGTGATGGACAAATCGACGGATTTAATTGAGGCTATTGAGCGTTTGGCACATTTTTATATGCATGAATCATGTGGCCAGTGTACGCCATGTCGTGAAGGAACCGGCTGGATGTGGCGGATAATGAAACGTTTGGTTAAGGGCGATGCGACGTTGGATGAAATTGATGAATTGCTGGATGTAACTAAGCAGGTTGAAGGCCATACTATATGCGCGCTGGGTGATGCAGCGGCCTGGCCAATCCAGGGTTTGATCAGGCATTTTAGGTTTTTAATTGAAGATAGAATAAAGAATTTTAGTAAAGAAGTTGCTTAATAAAAGGTGGAACAATGCCAAAAATTAGTGTGAATGGGAAGGAAGTGGAGTTCGAGCAGGGTATGACAATTCTGCAGGCGTGTGAAGTTGCCGGTGCTGAAATTCCTCGTTTTTGTTACCATGAGCGTTTGAAAATTGCCGGAAATTGTCGTATGTGCCTGGTTGAAGTTGAAGGTGGGCCGCCAAAACCGGCTGCATCTTGCGCGATGCCGGCGGCTGATGGTATGAAAGTTCATACAGATTCGCCAATGGTTAAAAAAGCGCGTGAAGGCGTGATGGAATTTTTGCTTATAAATCATCCGCTTGACTGCCCTATATGTGATCAGGGCGGTGAGTGTGATTTGCAGGATCAGGCGATGGCTTATGGCAAAGGTGATAGTCGTTATGGTGAAAATAAGCGTAGCGTTAAAGAAAAAAACATGGGGCCGCTGGTTAAAACGCAGATGACGCGCTGCATTCAATGTACACGATGCGTACGGTTTTTAGAGGATATTTCGGGTATTGTTGAGCTTGGCATGGTTAATCGCGGCGAACACGCGGAAATCACCACCTATGTTGAAAAAAGCCTGACTTCGGAGCTGTCTGGAAATATTATTGATCTGTGCCCGGTTGGTGCATTGACATCTAAACCTTATGCTTTTAAATCGCGACCGTGGGAACTAAATAAGACTGAAACTATCGATGTTTTGGACGCCGTTGGTTCAAATATTCGGGTTGATTCGCGTGGTATGGAAGTGTTGCGAATTCTTCCGCGTTTGAATGAAGATATTAATGAAGAGTGGATTTCGGATAAAACCCGTTTTGCTTATGATGGGTTGAGATTGCAGAGGTTGGATCGGCCATATGTCAGGAAAAATGGCAAGTTAAAGCCTGCTAGCTGGGATGAGGCTTTTGTGGCAATTGCCAATGAATTAAACGGCCTAAGTGGTGCAAAAATAGCAGCAATAGCAGGTGATTTAGCCGATTGTGAGTCTATGTTTGCTTTAAAAAATCTGATGGATAAGTTGGATTCAAAAAATACAGATTGCCGTCAGGATGGTGTTAAATTATCCAACAAAAATAGAGCGGATTATCTGTTTAATACAAGCATAGCGGGAATTGAAGAAGCCGATATATGCTTGATTATTGGCGCAAATCCGCGTTATGATGCTCCGATTTTAAACGCCAGAATTCGCAAAGCTGTTGTTAATAATAATATGCAAGTTGCTTATGTCGGTGCTGGTATAGATTTAAATTACAAATACAATGATTTAGGGGTTAATCCTAAGGTTTTAGATGAAATAATTTCTGGTAAAAATAGTTTTTCTAAAACATTAAAAACCGCCTCTAAGCCTTTGATAATTATTGGTTATGATGCGTTGTTATCGCCAGATGGCGAAATTTTACATTCACTTGCTAAGAAAATTGCTGAATCTTTCAGAGCTGAATTTAATGTATTGCATAAAGTTGCAAGCAGGGTTGGTGGGCTGGATCTGGGTTTTGTCCCGTCTGGCTCTGGTAAACCTACCGATGAAATTCTGAAATCCTGCAAGAAAGGTGATGTGGAGTTCTTATATTTATTAGGTGCTGATGAGATTGATATGGCATCTTTGGGCAAAACTTTTGTTGTATATCAAGGGCATCACGGTGATTCAGGGGCGCATAGGGCTGATGTAATTTTGCCAGGATCTGCATATACTGAAAAAGATGCAACATATGTGAACCTTGAAGGGCGCCCGCAGCGTACGCAAATTGCGGTTTTTGCGCCGGGAGATGCGAAACCAGATTGGCAAATTATTACACAACTATCTGATATTATTGAAAAACCATTAGGTTATGAATCCTTGAGTGAATTAAGGGCGGCGATGGAAAAAGTGGTGCCTCATTTGGCGAATATTGGCGAAATTGAGCCGGCAAAATTTGGGCCAGCGAAAAAAAATGGGAAATTGAGCAACAAAGCGATTGTAAGTACGACGAAAAACTTTTATATGACTGACTCAATATGTCGAGCGTCAAAAACGATGGCGCAATGTAGCGCAGAAATTTGGGATAAAAAGGAAAAAGCAGCGTAAATATGGAAGATTTATTGCAGATTTATATAATTCCCGGGGCCTGGATATTAGCAAAAATATTGCTTATTCTGTTGCCTTTGCTTGGTGCGGTTGCTTATTTGACTTTGGCTGAGCGCAAGATTATTGCGGCGATGCAATTGCGTAAAGGGCCTAATGTTGTCGGGCCTTTTGGCTTGATCCAGCCGCTGGCAGACGGTGTTAAATTAATGCTGAAAGAGGTGATTTTACCGACTAAATCCAATAAATTTTTGTTTCTGTTAGCACCGGTTATTACCTTCGTTTTGGCCATGATTGGCTGGGCGGTGATTCCGTTTGGTGAGGGCTTGGTTTTGGCTGATATAAACGTTGGGGTGCTATATTTACTGGCGATTTCGTCGCTTGGAGTGTATGGCGTAATTATTGCCGGTTGGGCGAGTAATTCTAAATATGCATTTTTAGGGGCAATTCGCTCTGCGGCGCAGATGATTTCGTATGAAGTTTCGATCGGTTTTGCAATGATCACAGTGCTTTTAGTGGTTGGCTCATTGAATCTGACTGAAATTGTTATGTATGAAAGGTCGTTTTTTGATGACATAATTTTATTCCCGATGTTTGTTGTATTTTTTATCTCGACTTTGGCTGAAACAAACCGTCATCCGTTTGATTTGCCTGAAGCTGAGGCGGAAATTGTTGCCGGATATAACGTGGAATATTCATCAATGACATTTGCGTTGTTTTTCCTCGGTGAATACGCGAATATGATATTAATGTCGGCGATAACAACTATATTATTTTTGGGTGGGTGGCTGCCGCCATTTGGCATCGAATTCCTGTCGTTTGTCCCGGGTATTATATGGTTTGGCCTAAAAATTTCATTTTTATTATTCGTGTTTATTTGGGTCAGAGCGGCGTTGCCGAGATATCGTTATGACCAGTTAATGCGACTTGGTTGGAAAATATTTTTGCCGTTAACATTGCTATGGGTTGTGTTGGTGTCGGGATTTTTATTATATACAGGGCAGTTGCCTGCGTAAATTATAAGGTTAATATGAAGCTTTTAGATAAGTCTGCAAGAGTTTGGTTTCTAACGGAAATTTTGTCCGGGATGCTGCTTGCGTTGCGTTATATGTTCAAGAAAAAAGTGACGATTAACTATCCTTATGAAAAAGGGCCGTTATCTCCTAGATTCCGTGGTGAGCATGCACTTCGTCGTTATCCTAATGGTGAGGAAAGATGTATCGCCTGTAAGTTGTGCGAGGCGGTTTGTCCGGCTCAGGCTATAGTAATTGAGGCGGAGGAGCGGGAAGATTTAAGCCGTCGTACAACCAAATACGATATTGACATGACTAAGTGTATATATTGTGGGTTGTGTGAAGAGGCCTGTCCGGTGGATGCGATTGTTGAGACATCGAACTTTGAGTTCGCTACACAAACACATGAGGAGCTGCTTTATAATAAGGATCGGTTGCTTAGAAATGGTGAGATTTGGGAGCAGGAAATTGCTGCTCGTTTGGAATTAGACGCAAAATATAGATAAAAATTATGATAATAGCACAGTTACTTTTTTATACATTTTCAGCTTTTTTATTGGGTTCGGCGCTTGTTGTCGTGACCTCGCGTAATCCGGTTTATTCGGTTTTGTTCCTGATTTTTGCGTTCTTTAATTCGGCCGGATTATTTCTACTTTTGGGCGCTGAATTCATTGCAATGCTTATGATTATTGTTTATGTCGGCGCGGTTGCGGTTTTGTTCTTATTCGTTGTCATGATGTTGGATGTCGATTTTGACAAGCTAAAAGGCGGATTTATCAAGCATTTACCAGTTGGTTTTCTGGTGGCTTTGGCTATGTTAATTGAGTTTTTAATGGCGATTAATGCGTCATTAGGAGCTGGACTTAAGGTTGGAAATGCCGCCCATCCCATAAGTGAGACTATTACGAATACGGAAGCATTAGGTTTGCTGCTCTATACGAACTATGCGTATCCATTTGAAATTGCTGGGTTAATATTGTTGGTGGCAATGATTGGCGCTATAGTTTTAACGCTTAGAGCCCGCCCTGGTGTAAAAAAACAAAATATTAGTGAGCAAGTATCACGGTCGAAGGAAGATTGTGTTGAAATCGTTAAAGTTCAAAGTGGAAAGGGGGTTTAGCCGTGTTGGAGATTGGTCTTAGTCATTATTTAACTGTTGCTGCGATATTATTTACCGTTGGCATTGGCGGAATTTTTATAAATCGAAAAAATATCATTGTGATATTAATGTCGATTGAGTTGATGTTATTGGCTGTAAACATTAATTTTGTTGCTTTTTCTGCCTATTTACAAGATTTAGTGGGGCAGGTATTTACGATATTTATTCTGACCGTTGCTGCTGCTGAAGCCGCGATTGGCTTGGCGATTTTGGTGGTGTATTTCAGGAATCGTGGTGATATTTGGGTTAATGATGCAAATCAGATGAAAGGTTAAATATGATTTTAGGTGTAGTATTTTTACCATTAATAGCGGCTATTTATGTAGGCTTGTTGTCGGGTTCAATGAGCAATAAAAAAGCGCAGGTAATCACTAGCGGTGGGCTTATTTTGTCGGCGGTTTTGTCAGCCGGTGTTTTTTATAAAACTGTTATTTTAGGGCAGGCCGAAGTTTTGGAGCTGTTTCGCTGGATAGAGTCTGGTGGATTTAAATCATCCTGGGCGTTGAAAGTTGATAGTTTGACGGCGGTTATGCTTGTTGTCGTGACGTGGGTTTCGGCTTTGGTTCACGTATATTCTACAGGTTATATGAGTCACGACCCGCATGTTCCACGCTTCATGGCATATTTATCACTATTTACATTTTTTATGCTGATACTTGTTACCAGCAACAATTTTATCCAGCTTTTCTTGGGTTGGGAGGGGGTAGGTCTTTGCTCCTATTTGCTTATTGGCTTTTGGTACAAAAAACCGTCGGCGAATGCGGCGGCGATGAAGGCGTTTATTGTTAATCGTGTCGGTGATTTTGGTTTGGCCTTGGGTATTTTTGCTATTTATATGATTTTTGGATCGATTAATTTTGATGATATTTTTCTTGCCGTATCGGGGAAAGCTGGCAGTGTGATAAACATTTTTGGTGTGGAATATGATGCTATAACGACCATTTGCATATTACTATTTATTGGTGCGATGGGGAAGTCGGCGCAGCTTGGTTTACATACATGGTTGCCCGATGCGATGGAGGGGCCGACCCCGGTTTCGGCTTTGATTCATGCGGCAACTATGGTAACGGCGGGGGTTTTTCTGGTTGCACGTTGTTCGCCTTTGTTCGAATATGCGCCATTTGCACGCGATGTTGTGACGGTTGTTGGCGCATCAACGGCTATATTTGCGGCCAGTATTGCGATTACGCAAAATGATATTAAGCGGGTGGTCGCATATTCAACATGTTCGCAGCTTGGTTATATGTTTTTTGCGTGTGGTGTTTCGGCCTATTCCGCGGGCATTTTTCACCTAATGACCCATGGGTTTTTTAAGGCATTATTATTCTTGGGGGCGGGAAGTGTTATTCATGCTTTGTCGAATGAGCAGGATTTGCGTAATATGGGGGGGCTTTGGAAAAAAATCCCTAAAACTTATGTGCTTATGTGGATTGGATCGTTGGCTTTGGTGGGTGTATTTCCGTTCGCGGGCTATTTTTCCAAGGATATGATTTTGGAGTCGGCTTATGTTTCGGGGCGGCTTGGCGGCTTTGCCTATTGGGTTGGAATTTTAGCGGCATTCCTGACTGCATTTTATTCGTGGCGCTTGATTATATTGGCGTTTCATGGCAAGCCGCGCGCATCCAAAGAGGTTATGAGTCATGTGCATGAGTCGCCGCCGGTGATGATGTGGCCGTTATATTTGCTGGCTGTTGGCGCCATTTTCTCTGGTATGATTGGCTATTATGTCCTTGGAATGGTTGATTATAATGGTGAATTCTGGGGTGAGGCGATTGTCTCATTTCCGCAAAATAATCCGTTGGATGACGCGCATCATGTTGATGGTATAATAAAGTATTTGCCGGCGATTGTGGGCTTGTCCGGGATTGCTCTGGCCTATCTTTTTTATATGTTTGCTCCGTCTTTGCCGGGCAAATTAGCTAAATTACTGCGTCCGTTATATTTATTTTCGTATAATAAATGGTATTTTGATGAGTTGTATGACTTCCTGTTCGTGCGCCCTATAAAGGCTTTGGGGTTGTTTTTATGGAAAATTGGTGATGCGCTTATTATTGATGGTGGCGGACCAAATGGTGTGGCCTGGGTGTCACAAAAACTTGCGGCAGGGGTTAGTAAGCTGCAGTCTGGTTACGTGTATAGTTACGCGTTCGTGATGTTGGTCGGGATGCTTTGGTTAATGAGTTTTTATGTATTTTAAAGGTATAAAAAAAGAATATGAATGAGTTTCCAGTATTATCAATTTTAATATTTTTACCGGTGGTTGGTGCGTTATTTATTGCATTATTTATTGGCGGTAATGAAAAAGAATCGGCGGATAATGTCCGTAAAACGGCGCTTTGGGTCACTGTTGGCGTGTTTATATTTTCTTTGTCGATATGGTCTGGTTTTGATTATCAAACCGCAGATTTTCAGTTTGTCGAAAAAAGCTCCTGGATAGATGGTTATAATATTTTTTATTATCTTGGGGTTGATGGAATTTCGTTGTTTTTCATATTGTTAACGACATTTTTGATGCCGATATGCATTTTAACCGGCTGGAAAACAATTACGAAGCGGGTGAAGGAGTATATGATCGCCTTTTTGCTGCTGGAATCGTTGATTATAGGCGTTTTTTGTGCTCTTGATTTTCTGTTATTCTATTTGTTTTTTGAAGCGGTTTTGATACCAATGTTCCTGATTATTGGGATTTGGGGCGGTGAACGCAGGGTTTATGCGGCATTCAAATTCTTTTTATATACGCTTGCCGGCTCGGTTTTGTTGCTGATTGCGCTGATTTATATCTATAAACATGCGGGAACAACTGAAATTCCGGCTTTAATGCAGATTGCTCCGGGTTTTACTTTGGAGGTGCAGCAATGGTTGTGGTTGGCGTTTTTTGTGTCTTTTGCCGTGAAAGTCCCTATGTGGCCGTTTCATACCTGGCTGCCTGATGCCCATGTGCAGGCGCCGACTGCCGGCTCTGTAATATTGGCTGGGGTTTTGCTGAAGCTTGGCGGGTATGGCTTTTTAAGATTATCGTTGCCGATGCTGCCTGATGCCAGTTATTATTTTGCCGATTTGATGTTTGTTTTGAGTGTAGTTGCTATCATTTATACATCTTTGGTTGCCTTGATGCAGGAGGATATGAAAAAGCTGATTGCTTATTCATCGGTCGCGCATATGGGTTTTGTGACGTTGGGGATATTTGCGTTGAATGAACAGGGGATTGAGGGCAGCATAATTGTTATGCTTAGTCATGGTTTGGTTTCGGCCGCGTTATTTTTATGTGTCGGGGCTTTGTATGATCGTTTGCATACAAAAGAGATTGCCAGATATGGCGGGGTTGTTGAGAGAATGCCGATTTTCGCTGCGATATTTATGCTATTTACGATGGCGTCAATTGGTTTGCCGGGAACGAGTGGTTTTGTTGGCGAGTTGCTGTCGTTAGTCGGAGTTTTCCAGGTTAATAAAATTATTGCGGCTTTGGCGACAACTGGTGTTGTTTTAGGCGCGATTTATATGCTTTGGCTATATAAACGGGTGATTTTTGGCGAAATAGTCAATAAGGATGTTGCTAAAATGCTGGATCTGGATAAAAGGGAGTTGCTGATATTATTGCCGATTGTGGCGTTAACGTTATTGTTGGGGGTATATCCGGCGGTAGTGACTGATTTAATTGGTGTTTCGGTTGATAATCTGCTTGCTCATATTAGTTTTGCAATAAAATAAAAGGCGTTTTAAAAATGGATGGATTGTTGCAGGAGTTAAATATTTATAACGTAATGCCCGAGATGTTTTTATCGGTGGTGGCACTTGCGTTGTTGATATTCGGAGTTGTTAAAGGTTCGGATTCAGTGTTTACACAGATTAAGTTTGTGATAATTGCTTTATTTGCCGCAGCTGTCATTATTTTATCCTTGCCGAATCAGGATTCAGTCAGCTTCGGCGGGTTATATTTGGTGAATGGTTTTACTAATTATAGCAAAATTTTGATGATTATCGGTAGCGCTATAACGCTTTATTTATCGATAGGATACTACAAAGACAATGAAAAAAGCAAAGTGACGGAGTTTCCGGTTTTGATGCTTCTGGCCGTGATTGGTATGATGCTGATGATTTCGGCGAATGATTTGATTAGTTTCTATATGGGGCTGGAGATGCAGAGCCTTACCCTGTATATACTAGCGGCATTACATAAAAATGATGCACGTTCATCTGAGGCGGGTTTGAAATATTTTGTTTTGGGCGCGGTTGCCTCGGGCATTATTCTGTATGGCTGTTCGTTGATATACGGATTTTCGGGAACTACAAATTTTACCCAATTGGCGGTTTTATATGAGGGTGGCCAGATGTCCACCGGTGTGATGATGGGGCTGGTTTTATTGATTGTTGGGCTTTGCTTTAAAGTTTCTGCGGCGCCATTTCATATGTGGACTCCGGATGTTTATGAAGGTTCGCCGATGCCGGTTACGGCCTTTTTTGCGGTTGCGCCGAAAATTGCCGCAGTTGCTATATTTACCCGTATTATGCTTGAGCCCTTTGCGGGTGCGGTTTTGCAGTGGCAACAGGTTATCGTTTTTGTGGCGGCGGCTTCTATGATCGTCGGTTCGCTGGGAGCTTTGATGCAAACAAATATAAAAAGGTTGATGGCGTATGGATCAATTGGGCATGTTGGTTTTGTGCTGATGAGTCTGGCGGCGGCGAGTCCTAACGGAGTTCGTGGGGTGTTGGTTTATCTGTTGATTTATATGGTGATGAGTGTTGGGATATTTGCTTGTATTATGATGATTAAGCATCGCGATGGTAAATCTGAGGAAATATTATCGCTGTCGGGGCTGTCTAAATCGAGGCCGATGCTGGCGGTTGCCATTGCAATTATTATGTTGTCAATGGCAGGAATTCCGCCTTTCGCAGGGTTTTTTGGTAAATTTTATGTTTTATATGCGGCGATTGAGGGCGGCTTATATTTACTGGCGGTGATTGGGGTTTTGTCGAGTGTTGTGGCGGCATATTATTATCTTCGGATTATAAAAATAATGTATTTTGACGAGTCGACTGTGCCTTTGGATAAAATGGCGCAGCCGGAAATGAAGTTTGTGGCGCTATGCTCTGCGATATTTAATTTGTGCTTTTTTATATATTTTACGCCTGTTATATCGTCGGCGCAAAAATCAGCAGGATTCTTATTCTAAATGGATATGATCGGAAATTATCAGTTTTTAAAATTCAACGAAATTGATAGTACGAACGAAGAAGCGAAGCGGTTAGTTGTTGGCGGAAAGCCTGAAAAGTCAGTTATACTGGCTGATTTACAAAGCGCGGGAAGAGGGCGTTTGGATAGAAAATGGGTGTCAAAACCAGGCAATTTCTATTGTTCTTTGCTTTTTTATACAAAATGTGATATGAAGGCTCGTCCGCAAATATCGTTTGTCGCTGCGATTGCAGTGAAAGAGGCTATATCAGATTTTTTTGATGGTGATATTCAGCTTAAATGGCCCAATGATGTTTTGGCGGATGGCAAAAAAATTGCGGGAATATTGTCGGAATCGCTGTGTGATTGGATGGTGGTCGGTGTCGGTGTGAATTTGCTGAATTATCCGGATAATATGCGGTATCCGGCGACGTGTTTGCAAGGGTTTGGTGTTAATGTAAAGGTTGAAGAGTTGCTGAAAACATTCGTAAAATACTTCGATTTGAATATGGCTTTGTTAGAAAAAGAAGGGTTTGAGGGGATCAAGAAAAAATGGTTGGAGTCCGCATATAAGCTCGGATGTGTGGTTAAAATAAATCTAAATAACAGCTTGTTAGAAGGTGTTTTTGAGGGCTTGAGTGAAGGTGGCGAGATGATTTTATTGGTGGATGGAAAAAGTGAGTCTGTGTTATCAGGCGATGTGATGTATAGTGAGTAAAAATGTTTTTAGTGATTGATGCGGGGAATACCAACACGGTTTTTGCTGTTTTTGAAGGTGATGATCTGGTTGAAAAATGGCGCTTATCAGCGGATCATAAGCGCACGGCTGAAGAGTATATGCTATTTTTAAAGCAATTTTTTGAGTTGTCGAATATTGAGCATAAAAAAATTAAAAATGTAATGATTTCAAGTGTTGTGCCGAAAGGTTTGTTTGCGCTTAAAATGTTATGTCTGGAGTATTTTGGCTGTGAAGCGTTGGTTATTGGCGAAGAAAATGTAAAAATAGGTGTGAGAATTAAGATTGAGCGGCCGGGTGATGTTGGTGCGGATAGGTTGGCAAATGCGGTTGCTGCATATAAAAAATTTGGCGGAAATATTATAGTTATTGACTTTGGCACGGCTACGAATTTTGATGTGATAGATAAAAACGGCGCCTACATAGGCGGGATTATTTCTCCCGGGATAAATCTTTCTTTGGAGGCGTTGCATGTCGCAGCGGCGAAATTGCCGGAAATAGAGGTGGCAAAGCCCCCGCAAGTTATTGGGCAATCGACGATAACGGCGATGCAATCGGGGGTATATTGGGGGTATATTTGTTTGATTGAAGGTTTGATCAACAAAATTATGGTGGAGTACGGCGAAAAAATGACGGTGGTTGCAACTGGTGGCTTGGCGGCTTTGTTTTTTAAGGCGATCGACGCGATTGATTATCTGGAGCCGGAATTAACGGTTTTCGGTTTGAAGGAAATATTAAGTATAAATTTAATTAAAGCTTCGCCGAAGGCGGAGTTTGAAACTGTATAAATCATTAAAAAAGAAGAAAATATGACATTAGATTTAAAAAAACATAAGGAAGATTTGCTATTTGTGCCGCTTGGCGGTTGTGGCGAAATTGGTATGAATTTGAATATGTACCATCTTGACGGCAAGTGGATTATTATGGATTTCGGTGCTGGTTTTGCTAGTGATTACCTGCCTGGGGTCGACATGATTGTCCCGGATGTTTCGTTTGCGGTGGAGCAAAAAGAGAATATTCTTGGCCTGGTTTTGACCCATATTCACGAGGATCACCTGGGCGCGATTACATATCTGTGGCAGGAATTTGACTGTCCTATCTATGCGACGCCATTTGCGGCGGCTTTTTTGCGTTCGAAAATTGCGGCAAACCGAGGCGCAGATCATGCAAATATAATTGAAATTGAGTCGGGTGGAAGCTTGGAGCTTGGCCCTTTTAACCTTGAATTTGCTGAGGTTACGCATTCGGTTCCGGAAATGAATGCGGCAATAATAAAAACAAAGCACGGGAATGTGTACCATACTGGCGACTGGAAATTTGATCCAAGGCCGATGGTTGGCGCGTGTACGGATGATAAAAAGCTTAAAAAAGCCGGAAAAGACGGCATATTGGCGATGGTTGGGGATTCGACTAATGTGTTTAGCCCGGGTCATTCAGGTTCAGAGGGCGACTTGCGAAAAAGCCTTATAAAGTTGGTGGGGCAGTGTGAGAGGATGGTTATTGTTACGACTTTTGCGTCAAATGTGGCGCGGGTTGAGACGATAATCAGAGCGGCCGAGGCGAATGGCCGAAAGGTAATAATGGCCGGGCGTTCACTGTGGCGGATCGTGGCGGCAGCGCAAGAGGCGGGCTATTTAAAAGACTTGCCGGAGCTGCTTGAAAGCGATCAGATTAAAAAATATCCGCTGGAAAAATTACTGATAATCGCGACGGGTTGCCAGGGCGAAGGGCTTGCTGCAACGAGTAAAATCGCGCATGGAACCCATCGGGATATCACTATAAAACATGGTGATTCAGTGATTTTTGCATCGAAAATTATTCCGGGAAATGAAAAGAAAATATTCAGAGTTTTTAATCAGCTTGTAAAACTTGGTGCTGAATTATTGACGGAAAAAGACCATTTTGTGCATGTTTCGGGTCATCCAAATGTGGATGAAATGGAAAAAATGTATAAGATGATTAAGCCACAAATCACGGTTCCGGTACACGGCGAGGATGTGCATATACATGAACATATTCGTCTTGCGAAAGAGTGGGGCG
>JAJRPW010000200.1 GCA_024280585.1 Alphaproteobacteria bacterium | reverse complement strand
CCTGTACGCATCATCCACCACGATAAAGGCACAGCATTCATCCAGGGCAATCGCAACACCATTTGTCGTCTTCATCATTTCCTTGAGAGATACTTTGCGGCCATTCTCCTTATCGTAATGCGGACAAACGAGCGCTTTAATAAACCCTAGCCCTCTAACCCGTATCAGCTTATTTGGATGTTTTTCTGATTTTAATGAATCGCTGTTTCCATGCGTAAACCACGCAATTGAACCGGCGCTTGACCCACATAAAACAGCACCGCGCCGCATCGCCTTTCGAATAGCATCATCCACGCCATATTTTCGCCAATACTTCATCATCTTTAACGTATTGCCTTCGCCAACATAAATAATGTCCGCTTTTGCCATCCGTTCTTCAATAGATTTACGTTCAGGGTCCGTATTAATAAGAAGAAGAATATCAACCCTGCACCCCAGTTTTTTACTGAATTGCTTATAAATTGCTGCGCAATACTCATCACTCTCGTCACTGGCCGTTGGGATGAACAGAAACCGGGGAGCCGTTTTGCCGGAAAGCCTAACAATTTCCCGATCAATAGCCGTAGTATTCACCTTTGGTCCAAACCGACCTATTTTTCCACCACCGATAGCAACTATTTTCATACTATAACAATCCTTATATCTTCAATCTTATGCTATCAGATACTAGTCAGTATAAAACCCCATGCTTTAGACTGGGCCAAAGATCAGGTTACCCGTAAGCCCCAATCGAGGTCACCGAGAGTCCTCTAAAAGAATTACAGACAATACAGCCAGAATATAAAACGTCTGTGTGATCTCCGTTTTTTAACTCTAAAATTATTGGAGAAACATTCTTGATTGCACAAACAGCACTAAGCTACACTTCGCCCAAATGCACTACAAATTACTAAAGTGAGGCCAACATAATGCGCTTAAATTTTGCCATACTAGTTTTCCTTGTGTTCGCCTTGACATTCAGCGAAAGGGCAGCGGCCTCAGAAGGCCAAATAAAAACAACGCTTTTTGCATTTCAAAATATCTGTCTGGAAGAATTTGAAGATATTAAATTAATAGAAAAAATAATTTCTCAATACAAATATTACGAAATGCCCTTAAGTGAAACTGATGAGTATTACGAATTAATAAAACCCAAAGAAGGAGAAATTTTAAAAATATTTGGCATTTCAGAAAATGGCCTTACCATCATAATTACATTTTCAAAGTCTGTATTGGAGGGAATAGAACATGGCGTGTGCACACTATCAACAAAAATAGAGTCCCCTGAAAAAGCAATAAAACAAATAGAAAATATTTTTCATCTCTCAAAACCTAAAGAATACAAAGAGGGATTTAAAAAACTTAAATATTATGAAGGGGTTTTCTCAGAAAAAGAATATGGCCTTGGCATACTCACATGGCCAAACTCTCCTGATCTACAAAGTTTTCCAACCAGAAAAATAATACACATAAACAGGATTTACCCAAAACAGTAATGCCAGCCCTCTCTTTTATTGTAATTGTGATTTAAGGGGTGTGCCGTGGTGAGGGCTAATCCTCTGAAAGTGGCAGGGGTTGTAGTCTGGTGCTAACTATTCTCAGCCATATATTCACTGTTAATGGCCTTTTTACAGGGTAGTTTTAGAGTTTTATCCTATTTCTCTCAATAAAATTACCGCAAAGCTCCGGATATTGGACGTTTTGCAATTTTGTTCTAAAAAATAACAGTGCTTTATCAGGGATTCTTTTTACATCGGGATATACCGCCCATTTTTATGAGCGCCCGAGAACTCAATCAAATCAAGTTCGGTTAAACGCTATTCCAAGTCTTCTACGTCTGCTAAACGATAACTTGTGCTTCGCCCGCTCCCCGGATTTTGTATGAAAGCACCAATATCTAGAAGTTCTTTTATGTCCCTAAATGCCGTATCTGTAGAGCACTTTGCTATTTTAGCGTACTTAGATGTATTCATATGGCCTTTAAAGTCTTCGAACATTCTGTTCACGATCAGGCGCTGTCGATCGTTTACTGATTTTTGATTTAAATGATCCCATAATTTGGATTTATGAAGGACGGTAGCCAATGTTTCTTCCGCCCCCTCAATGGCGCGCTCTAAACATTTTAAAAACCACATTAGCCATTTTGTAATATCAACATCGCTTTTTTGCTGCGCTTCAAGCTGCGTATAATACTCTTTACGCTCTGCCTCAATTTGCGCAGACATTGAATAAAAACGTTCACGCGTATTATCCGCTCTGGAAAGTGCCATATCCGCAATTGCACGCGCAATTCGACCATTTCCATCTTCAACAGGATGGATAGTTACAAACCACAAATGTGCGATTGCTGCTTTGATAACTGCATCAAGATCTGATTCTTGATCTAGCCATTTTAAAAATGCTGTCATTTCTTTTTTTAATGCCTTAGCAGCAGGCGCTTCAAAATGAACTTTCTCACGCCCTATGGGACCGGAAACAACCTGCATGGCACCGGCTTCCTCTGGACGATAAGCTCCAACAGTAATGCGCTGCATACCGCTTCGGCCCGTCGGGAAAAGTGCTGCATGCCAATCAAACAAACGACCTTCGCTTAGCGGCTTATCAAAATTCTGTGTTGCATCGAGCATCATCTCGACAATACCCTCAACATCGCGTCCAGCAGGAACAAGACCGGCTATATCTATGCCAAGCCTTCTAGCAATCGATGAGCGCACTTCTTCAGGATTAAGAATTTCTCCCTCAATGGCAGAAGATTTAATGACATCGTTAGTTAAGGTATTGAGGCTGGCTTCTTGCTTTAAATCAAAACCAAGCGCCTGCATGCGGCCTAATAAGCGCCCCTGTATATGCCTGACTTTAATTAAGCACGGGGTTATAGTTTCCTGGTCCCAGGAAAAATTAGGCCAATCTGTATGTTCGTAAATCCACATTATAATCACCGCATATTTTAAGGTGATTATAGCCCGCATTCACCGCAAAAGCAACAATATTCACTGCATAATTTGCGGTAAATAAGAAGTTTAATCGGCTCATAAGATATTTCATATGGTATATTATCGCTCTAATAGAGCAAAATTAGCGCCAGACTGTTAAGTCGGTGGCAGGCCCTGATTGACACCTTGCGAACCGATCCCGCCATGAGAATGATTGTTATCAAAAATTTCCCGGTCTGGAAAGTACCAAAGAAATCGTCTTTTGGAAATAGAGCGCAGATTTGATAAATTAAGCTGCGGAAGTCTTCTGTTTACATTTAATAGCTTTTACATCCACATCACTACTAAACATAAGATCGTTGGCCGTCTGCATCATTAAATTAAAACATACGTTTGTGAAAAGCTCTGCCTCAAATTTGAAATCCTGTTGGTTAGCCGGATGCCATCCTTTCTTATACTTTTTGCTTTGATGATGAATTTTGCCGCGTAAATCTACAAAAAAATCAGAGATTTCCTCTGCGCTTTTGCCATTCAGAATTTTATCATATTTTTTCTGTGAGACTGTTTGTAGGTATTTAATTGTACTTTTGTCATCCAATACCTTCTTGATTGCACCTTGTAATTCCGGTGAAGCTATAAAATTTTTCTTAACTTCATTTGTTTTAAATTTTCCATCAGAAAAAAGATATTCGAGCAAGAAATAATAATCGTAACATGCTTCCAAAAACCAGCCATTTTTATAATCAACCATTGCCTTGCGGTAAAAAGTGAAAGGTATCTGCCAATCGAAACTGTCGAAAGCTATCATTATCGCGCGCGCCATAAGGTCTGGAGGCAAAGGTTCAGAAATAGGTTTTTCTTTGCTAATACCTGCTTTGTATTTTGGCATATGAATTTTTTCTTTTTCCTCTGCATTCTCTGGAATCCATGAAATTTCAGGGTATGTTAAATCAATTTCATTCATGCCAAATAAGCTCAGTATGCCCTCAAGATTTCGAATTTCCTCTTTAATAAAGATAGCTGTGGGTTCATCTTTAATGTGAATATGGTATTTTGCGACATCGTTAGTGAGCGTGGTAATCTGAGGGGCATACTTATCTGCCTCGGTCCTAACTGAAACATATATCCCAGTTAAAAAACCCTGTTCATCTATTTCAAATTCATAGCCTCTCTTCTTATATTCAAAGGCAAGGTCGCTTTGAAATCTAAGGTCACCTTCCACAGAATATTTATATTTTACAATCATATGATCTCACTTATGTTCTCCGAGTTTAATAAATAACGCCTCCCTTAAAAAAAGGGTGTAACGTTAGTTGGAAAATTCGTATCACCTGTAAACGATAGCATCTCTATACCACAAAATAAAAATTGAAGGACAATCGTTTTTCTATAATGAGTGAGAAAACCATAAAAATATTCACCATCGGCTTTACAGGCTCCAGCGCGGAGGATTTCTTTGGACGGTTGAAACAAGCGGATGTAAAGAAAGTCATTGATACAAGGCTCTGGGCTAGTTCTCAATTATCGGGTTTTGCGAAGAAGAAAGATATGCCCTATTTTGTAAAGGAGATTGTTGGTGTTGATTACGAATACCGCGAGGATTTAGCGCCTTCCAAGGATATCCTTAAAGCTTACAAGGATAACCGCATCAGTTGGGATGATTATGAGGTGCAGTATATAGACCTCATCAATCATCGTAATATTGCCAATATCCTAAAGCCCGATGAAGTCGATGAAGCTTGTTTCCTCTGCGCCTGTAAAACGGAGCAGAATTGCCACAGGCGCTTATTGGCTGAATATTTACAGCACGAGTGGCAAACGTCGGTTGAAATTGTTCATCTATGACCGGCTTGTTATTCGACATTGAAGAAGAAACCGCTCCGAATATTCAGGGTCTGTCCTATATTCCCGATTTCATTACACGGGACGAAGAAAGTGCATTCATTGCTAAAATTGATCAGAAGCCTTGGCTCAGTGATCTTAAACGTCGCACCCAGCATTACGGCTATAAATATGATTATCAAACCAGAGCCGTGTCCCCAGACACCTATTTGGGGGAGCTACCTTCGTGGCTTGATCGCTTGGGTCGTAAACTTAACGCAGATGGCCTTTTCCCTGACATACCAGATCAGGTCATTATTAATGAATATATGCCCGGACAAGGAATCTCTGCTCACGTAGATCGCACAACCTGTTTTACCACTGCCATTGCCTCTTTAAGTCTTGGATCATCATGTATCATGCAATTTGCCAATCCTGTAACAGGAGAGAAAAAGGATGTTTTTCTGGAAGAGCGCAGTCTGGCCGTTTTTGCGGATGAAGCGCGTTATGAGTGGACTCACTGTATCCCCGCCAGAAAATCAGACAAGGTTGATGGCTTCAAAATTGAACGCGGGCGGCGGATTTCCCTGACCTTCCGCAAAGTGATTTTGGAAGAATGAATGATCAAGCAATCAAAATATTCAAGGATTTTTGCTATACATTGGTTGATTTTTAACCTATAATGTATATTATATGATACATTAGTATTGTTTCTGTATTATATATATTACGTTATGAGGATAAAATGCGCTCTAGAACCCCTTTGCCATTGCCTATTAAGAAGGCGCTGAGAAAACTTGGTCAGGACATCCGTGACGGGCGGTTGCGGCGGCGCATACCTATGGAATTGATGGCCGAGCGGGCCGGGACCAGCCGCGCTACATTGACGCGGATTGAAAAGGGCGACGGAAGCGTCTCTTTGGGAATTTATGCCTCCGTCCTGTTTGTTCTGGGACTGAGTGACCGGCTGGCCGATTTGGCTGATCTCCAGCATGATGCTGTTGGACGAACACTTGAGGAAGAAAATCTACCCAAGCGTATCCGTCTGCCGCGCGCGCCTAAAAATGCCGGAGAAGAAAATGCCGGAGAAGAAAATGACTGACTGGGAAATCTTTATCTCTATTGATCTGGGCGGTGAAACGCACCCTGTGGGCAAGCTCTGGTG
>JAJRPW010000199.1 GCA_024280585.1 Alphaproteobacteria bacterium | reverse complement strand
ATTTCAGCCAAATATTTTCTATATTCCTCTTCGATTTTATTAAATCTTTTTTGTGAATATTTCACCAAATCCATCTTGTTTACAGCCACTGCAATTTGCCTTACTCCGAGCAAATGCAAAAGATATCCATGACGTTTAGATTGTTCTTTAACTCCTTCATTTGCATCGATAATCAGCAACGCCGCCTCAGAACTTGCCGCGCCCGATATCATATTTTTCAAGAATTCTTTATGTCCCGGCGCATCTATAATTACATAGTCACGCTTGTCCGTTTTGAACCAAATCTGGCTGGTATCAATCGTAATTTCCTGATCGCGCTCAGCCTGCAATGCATCCATCAAGAACGACCACTCAAACTGCATACCACGTTTTTTACACATCGCCTGAATCTGCTCGAATTTACCATCCGGCAACGAATCCGTATCATGAAACAAACGCCCCACCAGCGTTGACTTGCCATGATCCACATGACCTACAATCACGATTTTCATTTGTTCGCGGGAGTTTGTTTCTATTGCATCTGCCTTCATAATTTTTTCCTTTGTTGCCACCATAATACGCCCTTATTAATTGTTACTTGTTGCTAGTTTTTTATTACTCCAAACTTACAAAAAACTATTTATATGCTGGGGATTTTTAGGAAAAGAAACTTTTTTAAAGCGGAGTGTATAAAGACATACATGAGCATTTAAAAAAGTTTTTTTGACAACAAAACCATCCATATAAATAGTTTTTTAACTACATATACCCATCAGCCCGCAGACGTTCAAAGCTCGACTCATCCTCATCCGCGCCCATTGGCCTGCCTGATCTTTCTGAAACTTTAGTAACTTTCAACTCTGCAATCACTTCGTCAATATTCGTCGCATCGCTAGCCAGCGGCCAGGTGATTCCCTTTTCGCCAAGCGAACGAAAACGCATCATCGCTCCGCCGAAATCCCTACCCTCAAATTCATGATATTTCTTCGCGTAATATAGCGAAACCATCGGTATATTCTCACGTTTTACATATTCCCAAACATCCAGCTCCGTCCAATGCAACAGCGGGTGAATCCGTACATGCGTTCCCGGCGGGAAATCTGTCGTGAACTGGTCCCAAAATTCAGGCGGCTGATCCTTAACATCCCATTGGCTGTCCTGATTACGCGGGCTGAAATAACGTTCTTTTGCTCGTGTTCCTTCTTCATCACGTCTGATTCCGGCAAATAATCCGCCAAATTTATATTTCGCCATAGCCTGTTTAACCCCGCCGGTTTTACGCGCTGCAAGTCGCGCTGCATCGGGCAAAGTCGGATCAGTCGTCTCTAAAGGCGGACAAAGCTCTGTAATCAACTCAATATCCCATTCCTTCACATATTTGTCACGATATGCATAAACCTCTTCCATCTCCAGTTCAGTATCACAATGAATTAACGGAAATGGAATATTACCAAAAAACGCCTTACGCGCCAAGTGAATCATCACCGTGCTATCTTTGCCAAACGACCAGAACATGCCCAAATTATCAATTTTGGCGAATGCCTCCCTAAAAATATAAACGCTTTGCGCTTCTAATCTGTCCAAATGATCCATAAATATCTCCCTTCTTTAATTACTGACTACTGACCACTAGCCTCAAATATTCCATTCCGGCTTGCCACCAACATGTATCCCGCATTCAACTTTTTGTTCTCCGCCCGGCAAGTCGCCAGTGTGTGCCCAACGCCCGGCTCTCTCATCCTCGCCTTTTTTCACAGGTTTAGTGCATGGCGCACAACCTATTGACAAATATCCTTTTTTAACCAAAGGATGCTCCGGCAATTTTCGTTTTTTAAGCTCCTCATCAAGTCGTTTTTTATCCCAAAGAGCCAGCGGATTTATCCTAAACCTGCCATCCTCATTCATTTCTATCGTATCCATCTCTGCCCGTTGCGCTGTCTGATAACGTTTTCGCCCGGTTATCAAAGCTTTATATTCGCCTTCTTTTAACTCTCTTTGCAGAGGCTCAACCTTTCTAAGCCAGCAGCATCTATTCGGCTGCGAATTCCACAATTCACCACCTGGATCTATATTCTTCACCAAATCTACCCGAGGCTCTAAAAACTTAACATTCGTTAGCCCCAAATGTTTTTTGAGAGTCTCCACGTACTCCAATGTTTCCGGGAAGTGCTTTTTTGTATCCAGAAACAAAACCGGCAAATCAGTATCAACTTCAGCGACCAATGACAAAAGCAAAGCAGAGCCCGAGCCAAAGGATGAAACCAAAGTTATTTTACCGGCAAATTCCTCCGTTATCATCACACGTAGTAATTCCGACGCATCCATATCGCCATAAAATGTTTGCAATCGGCTAAGTGATGTGTTCACGATTTTTCCTTTTCTTTATCTTTTTTCTCAAACCAATTATGATCATCAATAAACTGCTCACTTTTATCCATAACTTCCTTGTAATCCAGGCCTTGCGCCCGCAATTGCTCGCGGTAATAACCAATATCCTCAAGCCTCTCTTTCCAAACAGCAGGAAATAATTTATCAATAAATCCACCTATTCTCTTGGCCAGAGTTGGACTTTTCCCCGATGTACTAACCGCTATTATCAAATCACCCCTTTTAATCGTACTTGGATAATAAAAATCGCAATATTCCTTTCTATCCTCAACATTTACCAAAATACCGTATTCCTGAGCTTTTTTAGCAATTCTTACCGCCCTTTCTTCTTCTATATCGACGATCATTATTGCCGTATATTTTTTCAACTCCTCGTCATAAGGCATACGTGTAACCAGTCTTCCGCCGGCCATATCCCAAAATTCTTTGCCGAATTCATCAGCATATATAGTCAGGAACCGCGCCCCGGACTCGTCCAAAGCCTCTAACCTTTTCAAAGCGCTATGACCACCACCAATCAAAGCAACTTTAAACTTCGTTAAATCAAGAAATATTGGAAACATGTTTTTCTCCTGTTTGTCGTTCTGCCGCT
>JAJRPW010000198.1 GCA_024280585.1 Alphaproteobacteria bacterium | reverse complement strand
CTTATACCACCAAATTTTTTCTACCACATGGTAGCAAAAGTGATGGTTATGAATCTCAGCAGCCAATATATCTGACGGCATCCAACGACAACCCAAATGGCGCAACTGTTTTAGCTATGGTTGACGGGGCTTCTTGTGATAATATCCAGGATTTTGATAAATCTATCTATATGTTTGACGGCAATGAAGATGAACAGGTTATAACAGCCCGGCAGCGTTGGAAGGACTATAAAGCAAAGGGTTATGAACTGGTTTATTGGCAACAAAACGACAAAGGGCGCTGGGAAGAGAAGTAGGTTATATCTGCTCTGAAGTGACCGCAGGAGTTCAAGGTGAACAAAATTTTAGTCCAGGTTTTCCAGGGGAAATTTGTGAATTCGTAGCCGTCCACTTCAAATGAGAAATATTTGGTAAAGGCAGCCTGGCCACCTTTACTCAATAATTTGCTACTAATTCATGGCGTCTTGTAAAGTTTTCCCAGCTTTTAACTTCACAACATTTTTAGCTTTAATTTTTATAGTTGCTCCGGTTGAAGGATTACGCCCGTCTCTGGCTGCACGCTTTACTTTTTCAAAGCTGATAAAGCCTGGAATAGTGACTTTGTTACCTTTTTTGACGCTTGCTGTAATAGACGAAATAATAGCATCAAGAGCTTTTGCGGCATCAACTTTAGTAAAATCGGCAGATTTTGCAATAGCATCGACTAGTTCAGATTTGTTCATGATGGAGTTCCTTTTTGATTAGTTGGTTGAAAAAAGTTAGATTAGATCGGAATATTTGTAATGACAAGATAATAATTTATAGCCGGCCTGTTTTTATATAGGACTTACGTATAACGTCATCTTTTTGTTTGTTTTGTCGTTAAAAATAACCTAAAAATACTCATGTACTAAACGCAAAAACCCTTCTATAGTTTATAAAAACGGAGGGAAAATGGCTAATTTCACAGAACAAGACTGCATTAACTGGCTTCGGCTTATCAGAAGCGAAAATATCGGCCCAAAGACTTTTCAGGATCTTTTGCGGATTTATGGCTCGGCCGATAAGGCTCTGGAAGCCGCGCCCAGGCTTTCTTTGCGCGGTGGCAAGAACAAGCCGATTAAACTCTTTTCGACTCAAGGCGCCGAGCAGGAAATTGAAAATGCCGGCAGAAAAGGTGCAAAAATAATTGCTTCCTGCCAGAAGGAATACCCTCCTTTATTGAAACAAATTAAGGATTATCCGCCGATTATTACGGTTTACGGCAATCTGGATGTTTTAACCAAAAATTCTATCGCTATTGTTGGTGCGCGTAATTCCTCGGCGAATGGCTGTCGTTTCGCTGAGAAAATTGCCCGTGAGCTTGGCGAAGAAGGTTTTGTTGTGACATCGGGTCTTGCCCGCGGCATCGACACTGCTGCTCATAAAGGCTCATTGAAAACTGGGACTATCGCGGTTGTAGCCGGCGGCATTGATAAGATATACCCACCAGAAAACAAGGATTTATTCAACCAAATCGGTAAAACTGGCGCGGTAATAACCGAGATAGCTTTCGGCTGCGTTCCTGTTGCTCAATCATTTCCGCGCAGGAACAGGATTATATCCGGTATTTCACTTGGAACGATTGTGGTTGAGGCTAATTTACGTTCAGGCTCTTTAATCACCGCTCGTATGGCGTTAGAGCATGATCGGGAAGTTTTTGCTGTGCCGGGGTCGCCGCTTGATCCAAGGTGCCAGGGCACCAATAAATTAATCAAAGACGGTGCTCATTTGATAGAAAAAACGGAAGATGTGCTTGATGTTATAAGGAGTTTTTCCAGTATCAGGCAGGCTGGTTTATTTGAACAAGGTGGAGGAAACTTTGCTGCAGCGACGAATATGCCGTTAAATGATGCGGAAATTGACAAAGCCCGCCCGCAAATCATTGAGAAAATCGGGGCAAGTCCGACTCCGGTTGATGAAATTATTGCTCAAACCGGTTTTAATCCCAATATTGTCCTGACTATATTGCTTGAGCTGGAATTAGCTGGCCGCCTCGATCGCCATATCGGCAATAAAGTGTCGCTGATTTATTGCGATAGCGCGCAGTTTGATGAGGTGGGGTAGGCAAAACGCTTCCTAAACCAAAAATTGCAACAAAGTACTTGTAATTAACTTTTGGTTTTCTTATCATGAATCTTCGTAGCAAGATATGCTATATCTACCCGGCAAGGAATGCCAAAATCATTAAAATATATTACAGTTATGAGGGCAACCTATGTCTACACTTATACCAGTGCTTCTTGCCGGGGGCGAAGGAAAACGCTTATATCCGCTTAGTTCGGAAACAAAACCCAAACAATTTTTGAAGCTAGCTACCAATAAAGACAGCCTGTTTCAGGCATCGGTCAAACGCGCGTTGAAGGTTGCTAATTCTTCGCATATAATCACAGTGGCTTCGGCAAAACATGCAAAAATTGTGAATGAGCAGCTTGATGCCATTGATAAATCTTTGAAACAACATGTTATTTTAGAGCCGGTCGGTAAAAATACTGCCGCGGCTATAGCCTCCGCCGCGGTTTATTCCGCCCATAATTTCTTTGATCCGGTTTTATGGATTATCCCATCTGACCATTTGATTATGAGAAGTGATTTGCTTGCAAGCGCCGTAAAACGTTCTGTGCCAGTCGCTAAATCAGGACGAATCGTCACTTTTGGCGTTAGCCCGACAAGAGCCGACAGCAATTATGGCTATGTCATTGCCGGCGATGAATCCAGGAAATACAAAGGAATCCACTCGGTTCGTATGTTTATCGAAAAACCTTCCGGTGATAAATTAAACTGGTGCTTCGGACAAAATAACAGTTTCTGGAATAGCGGCATGTTCTTAATGTCTGCCAGCACAGTCTTTTCTGAGCTAAAAGAAAAAAACCGTCCATTATTAGAAAGCGTATGCAAGGCTCATAAAAATTCTCAAGATTCTAAATTTGGCCTAAAGCTGGATCTAAAATCTTACGAAAAACTGGAGAATATCGCTATTGACCGGCTGGTCATGGAAAATAGCAAGAGACTGG
>JAJRPW010000197.1 GCA_024280585.1 Alphaproteobacteria bacterium | reverse complement strand
TCCTTGCAATCAATTATACCATAAAACATGGTGGCATATTGATCAGGAGGCAAAAGGGCTGCTAGATGGTTATTAAGCCAGGTCATATAATCACCGGCTTCAAGATTTGTTTCCAGCCTATAAGTATGCATTAATGTGTGCAGCCTAAAAGTATTTAAAGCCGCGTTAATACCATGGCCTGCAAAATCAACATTATAAATGGCTAGCCTATCGCTATCCAGCGCATGAATGCCCCAAAAATCCCCCCCCATCTCAGATGATGGTTGGAAATGAGAATTAATTATAATATTATATGCACTACTAGCTTCTTTTATTGTTTTATTATCAGGCATGATAACCGTCTGGAGCTGTTTTGCAGCCTCAAGCTCTTTTTCTACCCGCTTCCTAAACGCTTTTAGTTCCCTGACAATCAGCGCCCTTTCCAGGTGAATAAAGCTTCGAGCAGCCATTTCATAATGCCGGACAGGTTTTGTTACATAATCTGTTGCGCCTGCTTTAAATATCCTGTTTTGATCTTCAAGGTCTGTAAGCCCCGTCTGGACTAATATGGTAACCAGGTTATAATCAGGATCAGAGCGAATGATTTTACAATATTCAAAACCGTCCATCACCGGCATGCTCATATCAAGAATAACTAAATCAGGGTCAAATTCTTTTGTTTTTTGAACTCCTTCCTGACCATTGGCAGCTTCCTCGATGTTTTTAAAGCCGTAATTTTCAAGTAGCTGCCGGATCATCATTCTTTCGACACGATCATCTTCAATAATCAGGATCTTACTTTCGTTTATTATATTAGGGTCTTCCCCTGTATATTTAAAGTCCATAGTCATTGGCTATTTTTGCTTATATCGATAAATAATGAAATATTACAACCCGTTTCCAGAGCGCTTTCTAATTTAGAGAGTTGCCACAGATATCGTCTAGCTTTTGATTGTAAAGATTTTATCAAAATTTAACACATTAAACATGGATTTTACATGATGTTTAACTAATTTCAACACTAATTTTTTCTTTGCGTCGTGTACGGCTTGTCTGGCAAGAAGCAAAAAGCCCAAACCAGCGGAATCCATATAGTGCATATCCTTGAAATTTAGTATTAAAGCTTTGTTTTCGGACTTGATGAAACTATCCAGTATGGTTATAAAACGCTCCCTGTCGGCGGTTACCAGGCGTTCGCCCAATATAATTTCGCGGCAATTATTCTTGTCTATTTTTTTATAATACATAACTAATACTCGATTTATAGTCTCAAATGCAGAGTAAACGTAGAGTAAGTAAGTACTCAATACAACCCAAAGTATGGTAGTTGAATGTATTAATCAACTAAAAATTAGAGTATTATAATATATTTGCTTTGGAGTGGCTGGTTGCCTTCTTCGGATTAATAAAATCCACCTATTAAATTATAGGCTAAAATTTTACTGAAGAATTCGTATGATTTTTTTGTACTTCTTTGATTTGGCATAATCAATAGCCGTTTTCCCCAACCTATTCCTAAGATTTTTATCGGCTCCCATTTTTAATAATGCTATAATATTTTTTGGTTTATTTTCTGATACTGCCCAGTTTAATGGTGTCATATCAAATTTATCGGTAATATCAATTTTTGCGCCATTTTTTATTAAAAATATTATATTGTCAGGATTGTCATTAACCGCTGCCCAATGTAGCGGTGTGCCACCACGATTATCTTTTTCATCCAGTTTTGCACCTTTATTAATCAGTAATTTTGCGGCCTTATTATAACCAAGATAAACCGCGCTATGTAAAGGTGTTTGCCCCGCCTCATCCCTGGCGTTGGGGCTGGCTCCTTTGGCTAAAGATGCATTAATCCGGGCGATATTATCGGATCTAACCGCAGCAAATAATTCGGCGTTCAGTTTGTTATATTCGTTTAAGTATAAATATGACGGGATTGATAGGAATAATATAAGCAGTGGTATGATTAGTTTCTTCAATTTCTTATACCGTTAAGATTGTAGATCCTATGGTTTGGCGTGATTGTATGGCCGTGTGGGCTTTGGCGGCTTGTTCAAGGGGAAATCTTTGGCCAATATTTATTTTTAATTTACCGGATTCAATCATCTGGAAAATTTCTACGGCAGTTAAAACCAGTTCGGCGCGGTTGGCTTTATACATCATCAAAGTCGGTCTTGTTATGAAGTTACATTTTGGTGCCAGGTTTAATATGTTAATCGGTGGAACCGGCCCGGAGGATTGCCCAAAACTAACTAAAATACCAAAAGGTCTAAGGCATGCCAGGGATTTTGAGAAAGTATCTTTGCCGACGGAGTCATATACCACCGGTACACCTTCGCCGGTGATTCTTTTTACTTCTGCTACAACGTCCTGTTGCGAAGATACTATTACATAGTCGCAGCCATTAGCAAGGGCTATATTGGCTTTTTCCGGAATGCTGACAACGCCGATTACTTTTGCACCTTTATGTTTAGTCCATTGGCAGATCATTTGACCAACGCCGCCTGCTGCTGCATGCACTAAAATAGTGTCGTTTTTTTTGACTATATATGTTCTAAATATTAAATAATGAGCAGTGAGCGCGCGGGCGAAACATGCCGCAGCCACTTCGTCTGTAATAAAATCTGGTATACCAATTAAATGTTTGGCATTAATCAGGCGTTTCTCGCAATATGCTCCTGTTTGTGATGTACCATAAACAACTCGTGTGCCGGGAGTTATTTTTACTCCTTTGCCGCATTTTTCAACTATGCCGGCAGCTTCCATGCCAGGAACCATAGGCAAGCGCGGTGCTTTATACATGCCACTTCTATAATAAATGTCCATATAATTGGCGCCAATGGCAGTATGTCGCAATAAAACCTGGCCTGGGCCCGGCTCTCTTGGTTCGGCGATATTTTCCAGTTTCAATACTTCCGGACCGCCTGTTTGTCTGACTATTATTGCTTTTGGCATGTTTTTAGTTTAAATCTTTGACTATTAATAATATGTTATTATAGACTAGAGGTTTCAATTTAGAATATTTGTTATTAAATGTCGAAGAAAAAAACTATAATTTCATTAGTGACGGGGATGTGACTGAATATATTTTTAGTGCCTATTTTATAGCAATATTAATAATGCTGCTAATCTTGATAATTAGTGTGAAGGCTTATAGAAAATCTGGTGCAGAATTAAAAAAATTAAAGAAAAAGTGAAACCAAAACATCAGAGATTTATTTTTATTATTGTGGCTATTGGCCTGTTAGCCGGTTCGGTTGGTTTGGTGTTGAATAATTTTAATGATAATCTGGTGTTTTTTTATTCGCCGACGGACTTGCAAAATAAATCTCTGAAAAATTTGATAAGAATTGGCGGCCTTATTGAGGAAGGGAGCGTGCAAAAGCCGGATTCTGGGGTGACACAATTTGTTATTACGGATTTAAAAAATTCAGTAATAGTAGTATATAAGGGGATTCTACCGGCGTTATTCAGGGAAGGCCAGGGTATGGTTGCAAAGGGAAAAATCGGTGATGACGGGGTGTTCAAGGCCGATGAATTGCTTGCAAAACATGACGAAAATTATATGCCGCCTGAGGTCGCCAAAGCGTTGGAAAAATCCGGGTACGTTACGGAGGCAAAATAATGATAGCGCAAATGGGAAATTTAGCTCTGATATTGGCCTGGATACTGAGCATTCTACAGATAGTCCCGTACTATAAAAATTTAAAATTAACCCTATTTCTGAGCCTATCATTGTTACTGGTTGCGTTCGGGTGCCTGGAATATTCCTACATCATGTCGGATTTTTCGGTTTTAAATGTTTATAATAACTCTCATACATTAAAGCCGCTCATCTATAAAATCTCCGGTGCGTGGGGCAATCACGAAGGTTCAATGCTTTTAATGACGCTGATTTTAGCTGTTTATAATCTGGCATTTTATAAATTAAGTGGGATTGATCTCAGGCAAAAAAATCTTGTTATAAGGCTGCAATCGGTTGTCATGGCAGGGTTTTTGGCGTTTATTATATTTACCTCCAACCCGTTCATCAGATTATTTCCTGTGCCTGAAAATGGTGTCGGGCTCAACCCTCTCCTACAAGATGTCGGGCTGGCAATCCATCCCCCGGTTTTATATATAGGTTATATCGGCTTTTCCCTTGGCCTGTCATTTGTGTTATCTGTTTTGATTTTGGGACGGATGGATAAAAAATGCGCGAAATCTCTCAAAAACTGGACGATTTTTAGCTGGTCATTTCTGACTTTAGGGATAGGGCTGGGCAGCTGGTGGGCCTATAGAGAGCTGGGTTGGGGTGGATTCTGGTTCTGGGACCCGGTTGAAAATGCGTCTTTAATGCCATGGCTCAGCGCTACGGCATTTGTGCATTCTCTGATAGTTCTGGAAAAAAGAGCGGCGTTAAAAATCTGGACAATTTTCTTGGGGATAGTAACTTTTTCGCTAAGTCTGGTCGGCATATTTCTGGTGAGGTCGGGCATATTAACATCGGTGCACGCATTCGCAAATGATCCGGAAAGGGGCGTATTTATACTGTTTTTCTTAGCTTTTGTGGTGTTGTCATCATTTTCGATATTCGCCTTTAGAGCCGGCAAAATTTCATCGAAAAATGATTTTACATTATTTTCGAAAGAGGGTGGGGTGCTGGTCAATAATCTCCTACTTTTTGTCGCATGTATGGTCGTTATTTTAGGCACTTTATACCCTATTATCCTACAATTAGTAGTAGACGTTAGTGTCTCTGTTGGCGCCCCATATTTTAATAGTACATTTAACTGGATAATGTTACCTTTATTGCTGCTTGCGGCAATTGCTCCATCTCTTAAATGGCGGCGGGATTCCCTGTTAAATATAGCAAAAATAATACCTATCCCCCTTATTGTCGGATTGCTCACTTTCATTAT
>JAJRPW010000196.1 GCA_024280585.1 Alphaproteobacteria bacterium | reverse complement strand
AGGTCAAATGCAATGGTTATCTGCGTCGTCAAAAATGTCCTCAAATCCTCACATACTTAAGTATGCTCCGGTTCTGCGGGCATTTTTTTCTAGCATCTATTCCATTGCATTTGACCTGGACAAGGTACTAGTGCTCGCAAGCAGATGAACAACTATGCCCGTGTTTATGGTATTTACCCATCTTTTTCAGTAGCATTTTTTTCTTTAAAGGTGACAAATAATCCAGGAATATTTTACCGTCCAGATAGTCAATTTCATGCTGGATCACAGTTGCCATAAAGCCTTCTTCCTTGAGTTTTTGTGGGTTACCATCATAATCAAGATATTCCAGTTCTATCGCGTTTGCTCGGGTTATATCCGCTGAAATACCAGGAAAACATAAGGATGCCTCATTATGGGTTTGTGTTTCTTTTGAGGCGGAAATTATTTTAGGATTAGCCATGAAATAAGTTTTATTCTCTGTTTTTATAACCACAATTCGCTTTAAAACCCCGGTCATACTGGCAGACATGCCAATGCCCTGCTCTTTATCCAGAATATCGAGCATTTGATCCATAATATCACGAATTTCAGCGGTAACCTTGTCAATTTCCAGAGATTTTTGCTTAAAAATCGGGTCGGGAGCCATGATAAGTTGTAATTTAGTCATTTTTTTCTCTTTTTGCTGGAACAGGCTGCTTCATAGGCTTTTTTTGCCCATTTTACAAGCTCTTCCTGATCTTCAAGCAAATCTTCCGATATTTTCCAGTAGGAAAGTGATATTTCTTTGCCTTTTTTGTTATAAGTAAATGGTTGGCTATCAACATTCTTAAAATCGTCGATATTTTGTTCATTTACCTTAAAATACAGAGTGTTATCATAAATAAGAGCAAAGGTAATGCCGTAATTATAAATTCCATAGCCACCAAACATGCGGCGCGAGGTGATTTTGCCCGCAGGCTCCAATATATTGACAATAAACTCTAAAAATTCGGAATTCTTCATAGGATTAGGCAAAAATAAGGGTTTCATGCTATAATAAAAGGAGCATGTAAGAAAATATACATATTATTTCATTATAATAACATGATATGTATAAAGAGGTGAAATATTGTTGAAAAATAGTGTGTTAGCAGTGGTGATTTTGATTTTGGTAACTGGATGTACCAGATTTGACAGGGAACAAGTGCCTTCAGATCAAAAATTTATGGGTCTGATAGATAAAGGGCAGTTTAAAGCCAGAGCCTACAGAAAACAGATATTTGACCATACGCCCGATGGGGATGGTAGTTATGATCAGGGGTTCCAGGATGGTTGTCAAACCGCAACAAGTATTATAGGAGCAGGACTTTACAGGCTAAGAGGGCCAAAGATTGATGCAGATAGATTAACAAGTGACCCATGGTATTTACGTGGCTATCAGGACGCTTCGACATATTGTACGTTTAATCTTGATTGGGAAACACATTAATTTTAACACTTCTTATTTATTCTCGTACGTCGTTGTTCATCGGTCTATTTGTACACTAGAATTTTATTCGCCTTGAACGCCTAGTACGAAAATAAATAAGAAGTGTTAAAAGAAAGTTGGAGATTATGAGTAGAATAATTTTATTAATATTAATAGGGGTTTTAATGTCAGCTTGCACTGAAATGCATTTTAAGCCGGGCTGGGGCAAACCTTCCGGGTTCGATATGACTCCGCCGCCGGGACCGCCTAAATATCAGCAAGGTTTTTCTGATGGCTGTGAAAGCGGTTTTTCAGGCTATGCTAATAGTTTTAACAAACAGTTTTGGAGTTGGAAACAAGATCCTGAACTGGCGCAAGAAAGGGAATATTATCAAATATGGAAAGATGCATATTCATATTGCGCTCTTTGGGGAATGATGGCTGATGAACATGGTTGGGGGAATTGGAGATAATATGAAAATAGTGATATTATTACTGGTAATTTTTCTAAGCGCGTGCAGTGCCAAGCCGCGGGTTGGTGCGCCATGGATGCAGGAAATGTTAACGCAAGGGCCGGAAGGGCCAACTAATTTCCGCAAAGGCTGGCGGGATGGTTGCGAAACCGGTATATCTGCTACATCAAACCGCCTGCAAAGACATTTTTATAAGTTTAAACAGGATTATGAATTAGCAAAAGATCCGGTTTATTATACCGGCTGGAAATCAGCTTATACATATTGCCAAAGATATGTGTTTCAATATCTAAGACGGGATATTTTATAAATGAAGAAGATTGGCGCATTATTAGTTTTGTTGGTTTTTATATCGGGTTGTGCCGGGCAGATTTTTAGTGCTAAAAATAAGGTTGCGCCACGGCCATTTGGTATGACCGGGCCTGGTAAAAATGCTCATCCTGATTATCTAGCTGGCTGGAATGATGGTTGCGACACCGGACTTTCAACGATGGTTCCCGGTTATTACAAGAGTTTTTATAAATTCAAACAGGACGCATATATGATAAATAATGCGCGCTATTATAAAGCCTGGAAGGATTCATATACATATTGCAGGCAATACGCTTTCCGCTTTGTTTGGGATTCTATTGACCAAAATAGAGAAACTAAAAATATATGTGTTTTATGTCCGAATGATTAGATGAGATTAAAAATGTTACGAAATATATTGATTATAATATTATTATTAGGGTTATCCGGCTGTTATAATGCGCCGGATGCGGTTAAACCTATGTCCTGGCTGCTAAAGCAAATGCCAGATGATGCGCCGAATAAATATAAAGTTGGCTGGAAAGATGGCTGCGAAAGCGGTATGTCCAGCATGACCAATACTATGTACAAAACTTTTTACTCCTTCAAGCAGGATAAGAATCTTCGTAAAGACCCGACATACTATAAGGCCTGGAAGGATACGTATACATTCTGCCGGCATTATGTTTATGGCACGCTGCGCCAAGGCGATCAGCGGATGAATCTGCAAAATAGCAAAAGTGGATTTATGACCAGTTTTATGGGAGCCGAAGGTGTGTTTTCAACCGGTGCTTTTAATTTGAACGGGCTTGGCGGTAATATGCTAACGCCTTTAGGAAATATAGGGCCGATCGGTGGTAACGGTTCCCAGACTTATGGTATGGGCGGAGTTATCGATTTTAGCGGCGAACAGCTTATGAACGGCATAGGCGGTGGTGGTTTGAACTGGGATTTTGGTAAAGATACGCCTTTCTTTGGCGGTTCGACAATAGACCGGCAATGACAGAAAGGAAAATGATCGAAACCCCGACTTTAAAATCCTATAAGCTTACAACCCGCCGAGCTGTTTGCCGCCTAATATATGCACATGGAAGTGTGGCACGGTTTGATTACCGTTTTTGCCGTGATTCATGACTATTCTATAACCATCTGCGACAAGCCCTAAATCACTGGCTATTTGCCGGGTTTTGGCAAAAAAACCAGCGATTTGTTCCGCGTTGGCATTTTGCATGAAATCATCAAAGGAAATATATTCACCCTTAGGCACAACCAGAACATGGGTGGGAGCTGCCGGTGCAACATCCTCAAAAGCCAGGATTTTTTCGTCCTGATAAACTTCTTTGCAAGGAATTTCTCCACTTATTATTTTGGCAAAAATATTGTTGTTGTCGTACATTAATCCTTCCTTGATTTTTTCTCTTCTATGCCGGAAATTCCTTTGCGTTTTTCCAGCTCATCCATGACATCAGAGGGTTTAATGCCCATATCCGCCCATAAAACCAGCAAATGGAACAAGGTGTCGGCACTTTCTTCTGTGGCCAGCCTTTTTTCGTCACGAACGGCTTCAATAACCGTTTCGACAGCCTCTTCACCAAATTTTTTAGCGATATGTCCCCGGCCTTTTCTAAATAATTTCGCCACATAAGATTTTTTTGGGTCATCTTTTTTTCTGGAAACTATAATCTCGTATAACTCGTCCATTAATTCTATATTTGCCATTATAACCTCACTGGAATATTATTTTTATGCATATGTTCTTTAACTTCACCAACAGTATACTCGCCAAAATGAAATATGGAAGCAGCAAGTAGCGCTGATGCATGACCTTTATTAACACCGTCAACGAAATCATCCAATTTACCAACACCGCCGGAAGCAATAACCGGGATGTCCACGCTATCGGCTATAGCGCTTGTAAGCTCATTATCAAAGCCCGCTTTGGTTCCGTCTCGATCCATTGAGGTAAGTAAAATCTCGCCGGCGCCATTTGCCGCCATTTTTTTTGCCCATTCGATAGCATCAATTCCCGTGCTATTTCGTCCGCCATGGGTGAATATTTCATATTTACCGGGAGCCGTTGCTTTGGCATCAATGGCAACAACAATGCACTGTGCGCCGAATTTATTGGCTGCTTGCGTAACAAAATCAGGATTTGATATGGCGGCACTGTTGATTGCAACCTTATCCGCGCCAGATAAAAGCAGTGTTCTTACATCATCGACTTTCCTAACGCCGCCGCCGACAGTTAGCGGCATAAAGCAATGTTCGGCAACATTTGTAACTACATCATATAAAGTGGCTCGATTATCTGAAGATGCAGTTATATCCAAAAAGCAAAGCTCATCAGCTCCCTGCTGGTCATATATTTTCGCCTGGGCAACAGGGTCACCAGCATCAATCAAATCAACAAAGTTAACTCCCTTGACAACACGGCCACCCGCTACATCAAGGCATGGAATAATTCTAGTCTTAAGCATTTTAGTGTTCCCCATTTGTTTCTGAGCGTCGTTGTTCATCGGCTGCATAAAATTCATGTACTAAGTTGTACATTATAATTTTATTTACCTCGAACGCCTATCTCAAAAACAAATGGAAAACACTATGATCTGTGTTTTTTTGCTCTTGAGCGTCGTTGTTCATCGGCTGCATATCTACTCATCAAGCATGTTTTTTATTTTTATATATGCGGGCATAGATAGAATAAGTAGCCAGAAAAATAAAGGAATTTTTAAAATATATAGATATAAAATGTAAAAACCGCCAATATTTTTTTCCACCAATTTAACTGTTGGGTCAAATCCAAGGCCGTGATACAGGACGTTTATAAGCGGTATAAAGGTCATTTCACCATCATTTATCCATGCATAAAAATGATAACAAATAAGGCCAGACAGGCTGATTAGAATAATAATGCTAATCAAGAATAAAATAATATTAAAGAGGTTTTTTAGCTTTTCTAACATTATAGCTACCCTGCTATTTGCAATGCTTCTTTGATGTTAATTCTGCCATCATACAAAGCACGTCCGGTTATTACGCCAACAACGCCGGAACTCTCAATGTTTTTGATAGCCTGAATATCATCATTTGAAGATATCCCTCCCGATGCAATGACCGGGGTATTTACCGCATTGGCAAGCTTTTTTGTTCCATCAATATCAGCACCGGCTAATAAGCCGTCGCGGTTTATATCCGTATAAATAATAGCAGAAACCCCGGCATCCTCAAATTTTTTGGCAAGTTCGATTACGCCCATATCAGAAGTTTCAGCCCAGCCTTCGACAGCCACCATGCCATTTTTGCCGTCAATGCCAACAACTATTTTGCCAGGGAATTTCTTACAGGCATCAATCACAAATTCAGGGTTACGCAGGGCAATAGTTCCCAAAATAACCCTTGTAACTCCTGCTTTAAGCCAGTTTTCTATAGTAGCAAAGTCTCTGATTCCACCGCCTAGTTGCAGCGGCAGGTCAACTGCCTCGATGATTTGTTTTACAGAATCAATATTTACCGGTTTTCCTTCAAAAGCGCCGTTCAGATCGACAATATGGATCCATTCAAACCCTTGATCTGCAAATTGTCTGGCCTGATCAGCCGGGCTGTCGTTAAAAACTGTCGCCTGATCCATCTCACCCTTTTTCAGGCGGACACAAACGCCATCTTTTAAATCTATTGCCGGGAATATTATCATATTAGTGTCAATGCTTGAATTCAGAATTATAGAGCCAATCTAGTTAAGTTTGGTGTAAGTGCAAGTTTTTTAGTGCAAGTAAGGAAATATTAACTATACAGGGCAATCGCATCTAAATTAAATTTAATTACAAAAGCTGCAATTGCCTTTGTCGAAAATATTTAGATGCGATTGCCCTGATTTTAGATGAGGTAACTCTTGCTCTACTTGCACTAAAAACTTGCACTTGCACTTTATAAGTCTTTGTAATAAAAATGACCGGCGAACATTTTACCATCAATTTTTTCGTATTTATCCAGAGTTCCCCAGCGTTTATATCCGCAAGACTCATATAATTTTATAGCACCTTCCAAATTAGCGCGGACATTTAGTTTTAAAACCGTCAAGCTGCAATTTTTTGCTTCTGTTTCAGCAGTTTTCAAAAGCTCTTTTGCCAGGCCATGGCCTCTTGCCCAAGGCGCCACAAAATGATGGTCAACAATGCCGGCAAAGGACGATGTCTGGTTGTTAGGAGTCGGCTTGATTAATTGTATTGAAGCTGCAATAATACTGTCCCATCTGCCCACCACCAACTGCCTTTCGGGAACCAATAGCACCCCGTTCCAATAGGCCTCAAGGCGCTCGCGCACAGGTGGTTCCGATCGGTT
>JAJRPW010000195.1 GCA_024280585.1 Alphaproteobacteria bacterium | reverse complement strand
ATTTTTCGTAGTGCCGACGAAGCTTCATCTCGCGGAAAATGCCTTCTCTTTGCATTTTCTTTTTCAGAGCCCGAAGTGCTTGTTCAACGTTATTAGTATGAACAGTTACCTGTACCAAACTAAATACCCCCTTTTAAAGGAAAAAATTAAAAATTAACAAGACCCCATTATAAGCCTCGTAAATAGAACAGGTCAAGTTTTTTGTTGTTTTTTACTCATATTTACTTAAACTCTCTGTATGAAAAATAAACAGGATTTAATTTTGACTCAGGCGCTAAAACTCGTCCCATTTGACGGATGGAGTGAAGCAACCCTTGGCCTGGCTGCAAAAAAAGCGGGTCTGGACGAAAAATACGCGCGCATAGCCTTCCCTGGCGGCGCGATGGATGCAGTTGTGATGTTTATCGACCAAATCGATGCCAAAATGGAGGCTCAATTAAAAAAGCAAGAATTCGATAAAATCCGAGTTCGGGATAAAATTTTTGTCGCGCTTAAAACCAGATTTGAGATATACGCAAAATATAAGGTGGTTATGCGAAAGACCTCAAGTTTTATGTTAATGCCGCAAAATATTTCAGCCAGCATTAAAAGAACCTGGAAAACCGCCGATAAAATATGGTATTTAGCCGGTGATAATGCCTCTGATTTTAATCATTATACCAAACGAACCCTACTTAGCGGGATTTATTCAGCGACATTTATTTACTGGCTAAACGATAATTCCGACGGGCATAAAAGCACATGGGAATTTCTACAACGCAGGATTAACAACGTGATGGTTATTAACAAAGTGAAGGCGAAAATTTCTAAAATTATGTAACATATTTTTGTTGCAAAGAAGAGAATACTACAATATTAATGATGAATTAATAAATTTTTAAGGTTAGAATGAGACTAAATGGTAAAATTGCACTAATAACCGGCGCATCCAGGGGAATCGGCGCGGCGGTAGCAAAGAGATTTGCGAAAGAAGGCGCGCACGTAATACTTGCAGCCAGAACCGTTGGCGGGCTTGAAGAAGTCGATGATGAAATCAAAAAAAACGGCGGCACATCAACATTAGTGCCGATTAACCTGCTTGAATTTGATAAAATAGACCAGCTAGGCGGGATTATTGCAGAAAAATTCGGCCGCCTTGATATATTAGTCGGAAACGCGGCAATGCTTGGGGTTTTATCCCCCATGAGGCACATAACCCCGGAAATATGGGACAAAACCATGGCTCTAAATGCAACAGCAAACTACAGATTGATCAGAAGTTTTGATCCATTACTTAGACAATCCAAAAACGGACGCTTAATTTTTGTTACATCAGGGGCAGCAAATGACGACACACCCTTTTGGGGGGCATACGCAACAAGCAAAGCCGCGCTGGAAAAAATTGCTAAAATTTATGCAAAAGAGATAGAAAAAACCAATATATTGGTAAATCTTATTGACCCGGGAGCTGTAGGGACTAACATGATGGCGGAGGTTGCACCTGGACAAAATCTTGCCAACTTTAAAAAACCGGCTGAAATAACTGATAAATTTGTTGAACTTGCTGAAAACAACCTCACAGAAAGCGGAAAAATATTTGGAGCCTAGCCGATGGAATTCTCAGAAACTGTAAAAGTAACAACAAAAGCCGTGAGTTGCAGCGGATCCGGCGGAATATTGGGGCATCCAAAGGTATATTTAAATATGGGCGAAAAAACATCAATAGAATGTCCATATTGCAGCCGAAAATTTACCCTTAAAAAACAGCTGGTTAAGAAGGCCTCTTAAGCGATTACTTATATCTGCGATCTGTTTATTAAAAATTTTTATATTTTTTTATAAAAAACTCATTTTTGTTAACGTTATGTAAATGTTTTTAGGCGATTATGTTATATAATGCCAACAAAATTTGCAGAGTTAGCCATGCTTAAAAAAACAATTTTTGTTATTATTACATCATTTATTTTGATTTCATGTAACAATAGCACTGAATCCACAAGGATAAAATCTCTACAAAAAAAGGATAAACGCCTTTCATGCAAAGAAGTTTTGCTGGAAATTAACGAGGCTAATTTCTATAAAAAAATGGCCTATCGGAACAAAGGGCCAAAACTCAAAAATATCCTTATGCCACTGGGATATATCTCAACTTATATGAGTGCCGATGAGGCGATTGGCGCTGCTGAAGCCCGCGTTGATTATCTTGATCAGATATATGAGATCATGAAATGCGAAGAAAAAGAGGATTTGCAGGATGAAGTCCCTGTCTATAAACCCCTGGGACAGAATGAATATTCACCTGAAACCGGCGAACATATGAACTATAAGTTTTACAAAATATATTAACAATGGCCAAAAAGCCTCTATAAAAACCAAGCATTTTTAACATGTTTCGGCAATAAATACTTTGACACAAGCATCATATCAAACCGGGCGTTATATCTGTTAAACCTACTGTTTTTACTCAAAAACCAGGATGCCGAGCGATTTATTCGCCCTTTTTGATAGTTAGTTAGAACCTCGTATTGACCGTCTTTTCTAGCCTTGACTTCCACAAAAATAATAGTGCGACCCTTTTGGGCAATTATATCAATCTCTCCGAATTTACAACGATAACGCTTTTCAATAATGTTATAAAGTTTTAGTCGTAAAAAACAACGCACAGCGAATTCTGCCAATAATCCAAAATTATAAGCTTTTTTATTGCTCCGATTCATTCTTTATCTCTAATGCGCGTTCATATATTTTCTTTTTTGCGACCCCAGTTAGTTCAGATATAACATTAACTGCATCTTTTATTCTCATGTTTTTTAGTGCTTTTTTAATCTCCGCATCCAGATCATATGCGCTCTCATTATTTTTTGCGCCAGGAGCCACAACAATCACAATCTCCCCTTTTGTCGGATTATCCTCATAATATTCTGACAACTCTGCCAAGCTACCCTTCCTAACTTCCTCAAATTTCTTGGTTATTTCGCGTACGACCGCAGAGTCTCTACACCCCAAGACCGCCTCCATATCCGACAATGAACTTGCCAATCTGCGGGCAGAT
>JAJRPW010000007.1 GCA_024280585.1 Alphaproteobacteria bacterium | reverse complement strand
GTTAATGTATAGTTTTTCTGACTGACCAATAAATATTGGCAATAATCTAAACGTGTAACCTTCATCCGACATACCTTGCTTCGTGAAAATAAAAATATAGCAGGGTTTATCCTCTAGTGGGTGAAAAATGCGTAAGTCCTAGTATTGCAAGGGAGGAGGCCCAGCAAGGTAATAATAGATTGTTATTAAAAAGTTTGTATCGAGCATTTCGGTGTTATTTTAGGGATGCAAGTGCTGAAGATAGAGAGCAGTTTATACAAACCCTTCGTGAAAATTTAAAAAAACCAGAAAATTTAAAGGAATATCCCTGCCTGAGCAAACTTCATGTGGTAAAATTTTATATAAATAAAAGTGAATCTGTTGTGGAGGATAAAGAGGCTATGAGGAAAAGGCCGAGAATCCGTTAATTTTTTCCAATCCCCTTCACCGCCAGTTCATCGGCGCGATCATTGCCGGGATGAAATGTACAAAATAACATTTGTACATTTGTACAAAAACTGCTATAATGCAGATAGAGCCTAAATAGCGGAGGAAATATGCGCTTAAGTATTGAATTAACCGATCAGCAACACCAGGCAATAAAGGCGTATGCGGTATTGCAGGGAATGTCGATTAAAGATTTTGTGCTGGATAGGGTTTTTACAGAGGATATGCTAGAATTTAGTGATAAAACACGCAAAGTTCTCGCAGCTTCGGAGGCTGGCAACGAGTTACATAGATATAATAGTGTGGACGACTTTATTTCTGATATGGGCGATGCTTAAATGCTGAATTTAGTAGTCACAACTCAATTTAAGAAAGACTATAAAAAAATCCGTCGACAAGGCAAAAAGATCGAAGCTCTTAATGATTTGATGGGCATGATTGTTGAGCAGAAGGAAATACCTCAAAAATATAAAGATCATTCGTTAGTCGGTAATTTGCGCGGCAGGAGGGAGTGTCATATTTCTCCCGATTGGCTAGTAATATACCGTATTGAGGGTGATGATGTTATTTTTGAAAGAACTGGTTCTCATTCTGAATTATTGAAATCATAGGCTAGGCTTTTTTAATCCCCTTCACGGCCAGTTCATCGGCGCGATCATTGCCGGGATGGCCGCTATGCCCCTTGACCCAGTGCCATTTAACTTCGTGTTTGGTGATGATTTCGTCCAGTTCCTGCCATAGATCAGTGTTTTTTACTGGCTTGCGATTGGCGGTTTTCCAGCCATTTTTCTTCCAGTTGAATATCCATTTGGTGATGCCGTCTTTGACATAGGTGCTGTCGGTATAAATATCAACTTTGCAGGTTTTTTTCAAGGATTCCAGGGCTTTTATCGGTGCGGTGAGTTCCATGCGGTTGTTGGTTGTGTCTTTTTCGCCACCACATATATCTTTTTCATGGTCGCCATATTTTAAATATGCCCCCCAGCCGCCAGGGCCGGGATTGCCCGAACATGCGCCGTCTGTGTAAATTGTAACTTTATCTGTCATTATAATCCGTATTCTTTATGTGATTTAATTCCTTTGTGGAATCGCAGTTTTTGTAAATATTCAATAGGATCTTTTGGTTTTACCAAAGCTCCATCAACCGGGTTAAACCAGTCATAAAGCCTTGTTAGCAAGAAGCGCACAGCCGCGCCTCTGGCCAGTATAGGTAGGGCATCGAGCTCATCGTCGGAGATTTCCCTGACTTTATTATACGCACGCAGTAAAATCCTGGCTTTCGTTACATTAAAGTCATTGTTATTTTCAAAACACCAGGCATTCAGGCATATCGCCAGATCATACATCAAAAAATCATTGCAAGCGAAGTAGTAATCAATAATTCCAGCGAGTTTAGTCCCTTGGAAAAATACATTGTCAGGAAATAAATCAGCGTGGACGATCCCGGTTGGTAGGTTTTTTGGCCAGTTTTTTTCAAGGTCACGCAACTCATTTTCAATTTCATTGCTAAGGCCGTTCTTGATTTTATCGGCGGATTTACCTATTTGCCCAAATAAATCCAGCCAGCTTACAAGGGACATATTGTTCATTCGATGCATATCAAAATCACTTGTGGCAAGGTGCATTTGGGCGATATATTGCCCGAGCTGTTCGATATGCTCATTTTTGATGGATTTAGCTTCTTTGCCGCTTAAAAAGCTTACTATTGCAGCTGGGCGATTATGGATTTTTGACAGCACCGCGCCACTTTTAGTTTTAATCGGAGTGGGGCAGGGGAATTTTTTTTGCGATAAATGCTGCATTAAATTTAAATAAAACGGTAAATCTTCTTCGCGTACCCGCTTCTCATAAATCGTTAATACATAACGATTTTTATCCGTAGTTAAGAAAAAATTGGAATTTTCGATGCCCTGTTCAATTTCTTTAAGCTCCTTTATCTGACCTATATTATACTCCTCAATTATGGGAGATAGGTCTGCTTTGGAAACTTTTGTGTATACGGCCATATTTATCAAAAAATATTTTGCTGGATTTATTAGTTACGAATCTATTTAATAGCGCCAGATTGAAAAATAAACAAGAGGAGATCGCATGGAAGAAAAATTTGAGCCTAAAATTGCGCAGAAAGCCCCTTATATGGTTGAGGTTGAGGCCGGGAAAAAATATTTCTGGTGCGCATGTGGGTTGAGCCAAAAGCAGCCGTTTTGCGATGGCAGTCATAAAGGAACTGGTATAAAATCAGTGCATTATGAAGCAACAGAGTCAAAAACTGTAGCATTTTGCGGCTGCAAACGCACAGGATCCGGGGTTTTTTGCGATGGGACGCACGGTGGGTTGTAGGAGTTGCTATGATCGCATATTGCCTGCTCAAATCGCTCGAAGCTCTTGCGGATAAAAGCTTTTGGAAAATAGTAGCGGTTAGCATCGTCATAAGTGCTGTATTCTTATTCGGCTTAGTTGGTGGAATTTGGTATCTGATAGCTACAACCACAATGTTTTCCACAGGCTGGTTGGAGGTGGTCGCTGATTGGTTCGGTGGCGGGCTGGCCGTGATATTCGCCTGGCTGCTTTTCCCGATTTTATTGCCGGTTATAGCCAGTTTTTTCCATGAATCACTGGTGTTTAAAACGGCGGAAAAATATTATCCAAATTTGCCAAAGCCACAAAATAAGCCATTTTTGGAGCTGCTGGCTTTTGACATAAAACTAGTTGCAAAATCATTATTAATTAATGTGGTTTTTTTGCCGATATACCTTATTCCATTGGTAAATATAGTGTTTTTCTGTCTGCTGAATGGCTATTTGTTGGGGAAAAGTTTTTTCATGATGGTTTCGATCTTGTATTTAAAACCAGATGAGGTAATATCCTTGCAGAAAAAACATCGGTTTACTATAGTAATTTATGGTGTTATAGTGACAGTTGTAACTCTGGTTCCATTACTAAATATAGTGGTTC
>JAJRPW010000194.1 GCA_024280585.1 Alphaproteobacteria bacterium | reverse complement strand
CCCTTCATCGATACATTATCCAAAAGCGGGTTAGATATCGCGGCCTCTGCAGCCTCTTGAGCGCGCCTTTCACCCTCTGCCTCGCCAGTTCCCATCATTGCCTTGCCCATTTCCATCATAACAGCGCGAACATCGGCAAAATCAAGATTTATCAAGCCGGGCATAATCAGTAAATCCGTTACGCCCCTCACACCTGAATGTAAAACATCATCAGCAAGTGTAAACGCATCAGAAAACGTGGTTTTTTCATTGGCAATTCTAAATAAATTCTGGTTAGGAATAATTATCAAGGTATCCACATGTTTTTGTAGCTCCTCCAGCCCTTCTTCGGCCACACGCATCCGCCTTGGCCCTTCAAAATGAAATGGTTTTGTGACAACTCCGACTGTTAATATGCCCTGCTCGCGCGCCGCTCGTGCAATAACGGGAGCCGCGCCTGTTCCTGTACCACCGCCCATTCCAGCAGTAATAAAAACCATATTACTTCCTTCGAGATACTCATTTATTTCATCAATAGCCTCTTCTGCTGCAGCTTTCCCAACCTCAGGTGAAGCGCCGGCCCCCAAACCTTGTGTTGTAACCTGCCCCAACTGTATACGTTTTTCCGACACTGAATTTGACAATGCCTGTGCATCGGTATTTGCAACAACAAAATTTGCGCCTTCAAGGTTTTCCTTGATCATATTATTGGTAGCATTACAGCCCGCACCGCCAACCCCAAATACAGTAATTTGTGGTTTTAAAACATTGCTTTCAGGCAATTGGATATTTAACGTCATAAATCTACTCCTAACTATATCAACTTTTAATTTAACAACCTAAGTAAAGCATTAATTACAGGTTATTCCAACATTTATTTTACTTTTTTTTCAAATTTATCAAAAAAAATACCATATGTTGTATATTTAATATTTTATATGAATAAATCAAGTAATAATTTGATCATTTTTTTCAAAATCAGATATAAAAAAAATAGCTTGCATAATTTAAATTATGATATAGTTTTTCTTCCTAAGGTTGAATAATACAAAGATATGATAAACCATGAAAGAGACAAAAAAAAATTCAATACAAAACGCAGCAACGGCTCTTATACTGCTAAAAGAGTGGCTTAGCATTTCTGAGTCTCAGATTTGTTCCACTGAAGTTTTGTCCGAACAGCTGCCTAAAATTAACGAATTACTTGAAAGTAGTATGAATGATATTAGTGAGCATTTTGGTATTTTAGCTTCGGATTCGCGGGAGATAGGCCAGGAGCTTGATCAAATTGATCACGCGGTTAATGAACTTGAGATTGATGGAAAAATCGTTAATATCACTACGTATATTCATGATTTGGCAAAAAATACTAAGGATAAAAAATCGGCAAAAGAGCTGGATAAACTTGCTCAGGCCTTAAAAAATCAGAAAAAAGATGTTAACAAAGAATTAAAAAAAGCCCATAAGGCACTGGAAGAGATGACCGTGGAAGTGTCGCGTATAGTTGTCGGGATGCAATTTCAGGATAGAGTGTCACAAAATATAGTAATAACTGTTGATATTATGAGGTCCATAGCACAATATTTGGATAGAGAGATTGAAAATTCGATTCCAAATATAACTCGAGAGGAGCGCAAAAAGCTGATAGATAAAGAGTTTGCCAAGAAACTTTTGGAGAAATTCAGACTTGGGGAACTGCAATTATCATTTGTTAATCATTTGGTTGAGCATGGTTACATAGATAATGCCGAGGAGTTAGGCTTTTCCATAGATGGTCATGCAGCTGATGATAACAAAAGTGATGATGACGGTATAGATCTTTTTTAAGATTGTCTTGCAACAACGAAACCCAAAATACCAATCAGCAGCTCTTTTATTTCAGAGTCTTTGAATAAATTTAGTGCTCCTTGCGCTTGTTCGATATATGACTTTGCTTCGTTTATGCAACTATCAAAAATGAAGCGATCCTCCATTATTTTTAGAGCAGTTTCGAAATCTCCGTCAGCTATTTCCCCCCGCCCTATTGTTCTTTGCCAAAATTCCTGTTCGTCTTGTGATGCATTTTCATATGCCTGAAAAACCGGCAATGTAACCTTCCTATCTCTAAAATCATCACCGATTTTTTTACCTAAAACCGCTGTATCTGCTCGATAATCCAGCGCGTCATCTACTATCTGGAAGGCAATTCCCAAATTTAAGCCAAATTCGCGCAGAGCAAAAGACTGTTCGTCTGGTTTTCCTGCCAAAACAGGGGCAATTTGGCATGCGGCTGCAAATAATTCTGCCGTTTTCGACGAAATAATCTGTACATAATCGCTTTTTGTAGATTCCAGATTTCCCGTCATAGCCAGCTGAAACACCTCACCTTCGGAGATAACCACGGCGGCATTGGATAAAATTCTATAAATCTCCAGTGATTTTGCCGCGCCCATCAAATGAAAGGCCTTTCCCAGTAGAAAATCTCCGACCAAAATACTCTCTTTATTTCCCCAAAGATTATTTGCAGTTGATTCACCTCGTCGCAAGTCGCTTTTATCAACCACATCGTCATGCAGCAAAGTTGCGGTGTGAATAAATTCAACGCTTGCGGCCAAATCTATATGGCTTGTGCCATCATATCTGCACATTTTCGCACATGCCAGGGTTAAAACGGGTCGAAGCCTTTTGCCGCCAGCGGATATAGTATGTCCTGATATTTCCGGAATCAGGTCAATTTTATTTTCGATTATGCCAAATATTAGAGAATCCACCTGCTCAAGATCCTTTGAAACAAGGCTTTTTAAGCCATCTAATGGGTTATTTTTTGTATTTTCTAAAGTTTTTTTCAGTTTCACACCAGATCCAAAAATTAGTTGCAGTGCCTAAAATAGTTCTGGATATGAAAACGTCAAGTATTCTTTGAAAATATCCGTTTTTCTATCTTCTTTGCATCGTTCCAAAGTTCGTCCATTTGCTCTAAAGATGCTATTTTTACATCTATATGCTCCTCAATATAGGAAAATCTCTTAATAAATTTGTTATTACATCCTTTTAAGGCAACTTCAGGATCCACTTTAAGTTTTCTTAATAAATTACTAATTATAAATAATAAATCACCAGATTCTTCCGCGATATCCCCATCGCCGCCAATTGCAGCTTTTAACTCTGCCAGCTCCTCTTCAATTTTGTCAAAAACCCCATCCAGGTCAGGCCAGTCAAACCCTATTTTTGCCGCTCTTTTCTGCAATTTAACAGAGCGGGTAAGTGCCGGTAAAGTAATCGCTACCCCATCCAAAACACTAGCTTTACCACCGGATTTTGCCTGCCTTTCCTGCTCTTTTTGCTTCTCCCAGGATTCTTCCTGCTCATCTGACGTTTTAATAATTTCATCACCAAAAACATGTGGGTGGCGCCTGATCAACTTGTCGCTTATCCCCTCCATCACATCTTCAAGGCAAAAATACCCTTTTTCATCAGCCATTTGTGAGTGAAAGATAACCTGTAACATTAAGTCTCCCAATTCCTCCTTAAGGCCTTGCATATCGCCCTTATCAATTGCATCGGCGACCTCATATGCCTCCTCGATAGTATGTGGCGCAATGGATAAAAAATCCTGCTCAATATCCCACGGGCAGCCGGTTTTTGGGTCTCTTAACCTTGCCATTATGCCTTTTAACCTATCTATCTCACTCATATGACAAACTTAAAATTTATTGTATAAGAAAAAGTTTTTTTATCTGAATAATAGTCCGGTGGGGTGGGCAAAACCGGGTCGGCATCAATTATCATTTTCATCAGCGCCCTGTCCAACATAGGATGCCCGGTGCTTTTAATTATTTTCGACAATAAAACTTTACCATTCCTATTTATTTTAATAAAAACGTCGCCGCTGCCCTCAAGCCCTAAAATCTGTGCTTGCGCTGGATATTCCCTGAATTTATTAAGCCAAAGCGGAAGCATTTGTTCATATGAAACCAAATCAGCGGTATCTTCGCTTGACGAATTTCCTAAAATAAAACCGTTATTGTCCAGCGGTGATAGCTCTCTTATTCGCGGTTTTAGCTTAGGAAAAATTTGTGGTTCCAGCGCTGCAACGGCCTTTTTTGTCAATTTTCTTTTTGCCGCGGATTTTTCTTGTTTATTAGCCGGAGCGGTTTGAGTCGGTTTTGTAATATTTTTATTCAGAAGCGCAGTATCCGCCCGCCCTGTCTGACGATTATTAGCCTCTTTATTTATTTCTATTTTTGCCAGTTCAGGCTCGGCTGCAATCACCTGATCCACCCTGCGTTGCACTATTTTACTAAGTTTTTGTAGATAATTATCTTCTGAATAGTTGCCTGGCTCGGCCATTTGTTTGTAATAATTTTGTAGCGACTTGCTTGTATCTGTCGACACACTGATTCTTTTTGTCCCGAGTTTGATTTTTAATTCTTTATATTCGATTTCCGGCTTTTCTTCTTTAAACATGACGGCTGTCATCATGGTAAAATGCACGATTAAAGAGACAATAATTGCTATATAGAATCCGTTTCGACTCATTTATTAACCACCTGAGTTATCAATGAAATGTTGTGACCACCTTGTTTTTCAATGATTTTCATTAGTTTTACAATTTTTAACGCATCAACTTTTGCATCGGATTTAATCAGGATCTCCTGCTGCAAATCATCAATTAGAATCGTTGCAATAATTGTCGGTAAGTTTTTTTCTGCAACTATATCGTTATTTACCGCCATTTTTCCATCGGCACTAATATAAATAGTGGCTTTTTCTACAGGCTCGTCCTTAGAATTTTTTGCTTGCGGAACCTTAACTTCAAATATATCCAGTTTTTCAACCGTTCCAGCAACCATAAAAAATATCAGCATCAAAAAAATTACATTAATCAGCGGAATCAGGCTGATTTCTCTCTTTTTTTTCTGAATTTTTTGGAACATATTAACCTCAAGCCAACCTTACAAAGAGTTTTCAGGCAAAATCTGAGTTAACGAAATATTAACACCGCCGGCCGCCTTAATCTGATCAATTGCCGCCACCATCTCCTGAACATTCACGCCTTCATTATTAATAATTACCACATCCTTTCGTTTATTATTAATAATTAAGCCTTTTATTTTATCGCGCAGCATCCTGATTTTATAACTCTGCTTATCCAAAGTGAATTTCCCGCCGTATTCAAGCATAATAATCACGGCCTCATCATCAACCAGCACTGCCTCGCCATCCTTAATTTCAGACAAATTCAGGTCAATAACCTCCGTAGTAATAAATTTACTCGTAAGCAAAAAAAACACGATCAGCAAAAATATCACATCAATAAGAGGCGTTAGATTTATCTCTTTTTTGAATCTGACATTGCGTTCAAATTGCATGAGCCTAAGCTTCCCCTTTTGCGAGAATGCGCGACACTGAATCGCTCATGACCGCGCGTGCATTTTCAATCCTGCCGTCTATTATGTAATGAGCGGCCAGCGCGGGTATTGCCACAATTAATCCCGCGACAGTTGTAAGCAGCGCTTCCCATATTCCACCGGCCAGAACCGACGGGTCCACCCGCGAACCAATCTGGCTAATCCCCGAAAAGGCCTTAACCATACCAATAACCGTCCCGAGTAATCCAAGCAAGGGAGCAATATTTGCCACCATTTCCAGCCCGCGCAAATGACTCTCAAAAGCTTTCATTTCACGTGCGCCGGAGGCTTCAATTAACCGCATACGATTTGCGCTAGACATATTTGTGTTAGTACCGCTTAAGCACCGCAAACTAGTCTCCAATACCCGTGCGATAGGGCTTTTTTGATTACTGGCAATGCGGACAGCTTCTGTCATTTTTCGGTCTTCAACCGATGCCAAAATATCCGCAACAAAAGCGGTTCTGAATATTTGTAGCTTCCAAAATTGGTATAATTTATACAATATAACCGCGAAAACATAGACGGATAACAGCATTAAAATCGCCATCACTGCACCGCCTTTTTCTAATGCTTCTATGAGTAACATACCGGAATCCCCACTATAGTGTTTCTCTCTCCAGCAATTATAGGCAGCAAAAAATTAGTTTGCCAGAGTTTTTGTGACTAATTTATAGGGTAAATCGTTGAAACTTATTTTTTTTAGTTTATACGAGATACATAGCATATTAACTACAGGATTTTTTATGTCACATGTTTTTCACAGAAGTAACAAAGCTAAATATCCGAAAGCCGTTTCTGGCGAGGGTATATACATCATTGACAGTGATGGAAAAAAATATCTTGATGGCTGTTGCGGAGCTGCAGTTTCTTGTCTGGGGCATGATAACCAGAATGTTCAAGATGCTATGACCGACCAGATTTCCAAGCTGGCATTCGCTCATAGCGGATTTTTTACTACCGATCCGGTTGAGGAATTAGCTGATTTTTTAATTGAACGCGCGCCTGGCGACCTGGATAGGGTTTATTTTTTATCTGGTGGATCTGAGGCCGTTGAAGCGGCTATAAAACTTGCCAGGCAATATTTTTTGGAAATTGGCGAAAAAGACCGTAAATATGTGATAGCTCGTTGGCAAAGCTACCATGGAAACACGCTTGGAGCTTTGGCTGCCGGCGGAAATAAATGGCGCAGAACTCAATATGAACCGCTTTTAATTGAGATGACACACACCTCGCCTTGCTATGAATATCGCGATAAAAAAGACGGAGAATCATCATTTGATTACGGCCAGCGCGTGGCAAATGAGTTGGAAGAACATATCAAAAAGCTTGGCGCAAAAAATGTTATGGCCTTTTTCGCAGAGCCGGTCGTTGGTGCCACAATGGGTTGTGTGACTGCTGTTGAGGGATATTTCAAACGAATTAGAGAGATTTGTAATACATACGGGGTGCTACTAATTTTAGACGAAGTTATGTGTGGTATGGGGCGAACTGGTTCACTTTTTGCTTGTGATCAAGAAGGGGTCGCACCTGATATTATGACTGTAGCAAAGGGATTGGGAGCGGGTTACCAACCAATTGGAGCCATGCTTGCCAGCTCCAAAATTTACGATGCCATAACAAATGGCAGTGGATTTTTCCAGCATGGACATACATATATGGGGCATGCGGTTGCGTGCGCCGCAGCTTTGGCGGTACAAAAAGAAATTGAGGAAAAAGGTCTGCTGAAAAATGTTACTAAAATGGGTGAATATTTAAAAGAGTCACTCGTGAAAAAATTTGGTAACCACCCAAATGTTGGTGATATCAGGGGGCGCGGCCTATTTTGCGGTGTGGAATTCGTGCGGGATAAAGCCAGCAAAGAGCCGTTTGATCCCGCCTTGAAAATTAACGCAAAAATCAAAGCACAAGCCATGAATGAAGGCCTTATGTGTTATGCTATGGGCGGAACAATTGACGGCAGAGTCGGCGATCATGTAATGTTTGCGCCACCATTTATAATTGACAAAGCCGGCATTGATGAAATGTTGGAGAAATTTTCCGCGGCGGTGGATTTTGTTTTGGGTGAATCTTCACAACAGAACCTTGCTGTTGGCTAACAACTAAAATGATATGAAATGATCCTATTGATAGATAATTACGACAGTTTTACATATAATTTATTGCATTATATCAGCGAGTTGGGGGCTAAAGTTAAAGTTTTACGTAATGATGCAATAAGCGTCGATGAGATCCTTGCCGATAAGAAAATCAAAGCTGTCGTTCTATCCCCGGGTCCTTGTACGCCGGATGAATCCGGGATTTGTCTTGAGTTGATAGATAAGGCAAAGGGTGAGCTTCCGATATTCGGAGTTTGCCTCGGGCATGAAGCAATTGGCCAGATTTTCGGCGGAAAAATTATTCGCGTCCCCCCTATGCATGGAAAAGTTAGCAAGATAAATCATAATGGCCAAGGTGTTTTTAAAGATATTAAGAACCCCTTTGATGCAACGCGTTATCACTCTTTGGTTGTTGAAAAGGACAGCCTGCCCGATTGCCTGGAAGTGATGGCCTGGAGCGATGATGGGTTAATTATGGGTTTGCAGCATAAAGAATACAACATCCACGGCGTACAATTTCACCCGGAAAGTATAGCTTCTGAATGTGGTCATGATATTTTGAAGAATTTTTTGGATGGGTTGTAGTAATTTTTATCATACTATAATAAGCACTGCCCTGCGCTATATGATTATTTTGCCCTGCCCTGGATTTTTTATCTTGACTAGTTGGATTGTTTCCTATACACTTCCTTAAAAAATAATAGGAAATACATATATGTCAAATAATAAATCCTCAGTTATGCCTAGAAGTAAATCCTTTCTTGAGTTAGAACTTGCTAAGCCAGAAAAATTGCAAAAACCTGAGGCTCAAAACCACCTAAATTATACTGAAAAAGAGCGCCTATATTCTTATAAAAATGACCTAGGTTACCTTGATCTAGATATTCCCCAAAGATTATTAAAAGCCGCTGGCCGCTGCTAATAATTTTATGTTAAGGCATCTGCACAGCCCCATTGTAGATTAGAGTAGTAGCCTTCCACTTTGTAGGAGGGCAGGACACCCTCACCCGCAAAGAAAGAGAACGAGGGCATAATAAATCTATTATTTTCTAACAGCAGTAACAGCTATATTACGCATAATTAATATAGCGAATCACCTAACCGACGGCCTTAGCACCGCCAGCAGATTCAACCTCACTGCGAACAGTCTTAGCCGCTGTCACCATAGCTTTCAGCGCAAGCTCAACCTCTTCCCAGCCGCGAGTTTTCAGGCCACAATCTGGATTAACCCAAAGCTGTGCAGGAGTAAGGTTTTTAAGTGCCAAACGCAATAAATCCTCCATTTCTCCTTGCGTTGGAACACGCGGACTATGAATATCATAAACACCGGGTCCAATTTCATTAGGGTATTTAAAGCTGGCGAACGCCCCCAAAAGCTCCACCTGCCAGCGCGCAGTCTCCATTGAAATCACATCAGCATCCATATCACCGATTGATTCGATCATATCGTTAAAT
>JAJRPW010000006.1 GCA_024280585.1 Alphaproteobacteria bacterium | reverse complement strand
GTTTTATGCCCGGTTGATATTAACTGGTCGGATGTTGGTTCGTGGTCGAGCGTTTGGGAACTTAGTCAAATTGAAGGCAACAGCACACCTTTAAATAATTTCCTGAATAAATTAGCCAAGGCCGCATAGATGGAAGAAGCCAGTATTTTCGGGATTATCATCACGGTCATTATGGGCTTTGGTTGGGGCAGTTTTGCCACAATGGCCACTTACCGAATTCCCAGGAATATGCCGTGGATAGGCGATAAACCACGCTGTTTTATGTGCAAGGCAGAGTTAAATCTGTTGGATTATTTCTCGGTATTCTCATATTTTTTGCTCAAAGGGAAATGTCGTCATTGTGGCGGTAAATATGAGTGTAGCTTAAGCTATTTCATCACAGAATTTGCCATCACATTTTTTTTCGTCTTATGTTATTTGCAGTATGGTTTTGGTGATTTATTCTTTTTAATGACATCAATGATTGTGGCTTTAACCATCCTGGCGGTGGTTGATGCTGAAAATAACCGCATTCCCGCCAAAATCCTGATCACAACCTTGTTTATCGGCGCGGTTTACCGCACATTCATGGATCACACATTTTACGGCGCATTATATGGCGGCCTCACCGCTGGAATTATCGGCTTATTCATCCGGCATATCTATTATTACGTCATAGGGCAAAAGGAAATCGGCTGGGATTATACCAAATGGCAGCATGAAGATCGCTTCATCGGCCCCGGCTTTGATTATGTCAAGATGCTGGCGATTTGCGGTGTGTTTTTATCGTTTGAACAGTTGGCGGTTTTCATTGCTGCTGCAGGCTTATTAACGTTTGTTTGGCGCATAATACACGCAAAATCCCTGCGCCCGGGGGCTATAATGGCGGTTTTACTGGCGGTTTTTGTTATATATCCGGGTTTTGTTGACTATTCCTTGTATTTGTAACAAAAACTTAATATAATCGTGCTATAGTGTATCATCTTTGAAGTTACCGGGCGTTAATCTTCGGCTTATGTATGTTTAATACACTGCGCCTTGATTTTCTGCGGTAACTTCAAACCTGAAACACTATGTTATTACTGGTAAATAATTAAAAGGAAGTATGAGATATGGGAATTTGGCATGATGCGACAACACGTGTAAGCAATATTTTTGGTAATATTGAGAAAAATATGAGCGGTATGATTGGTGAAGGCGGCACCGAGGCTCTTATGAATCTAGTAGGTATTGTAAAAGGTTTTTTTACTGGCCTATTTACTGGCGAGGAAAAACAAGAAGCAATTAAGAATGAATTTCCGACAAGGGAAGCATCAAAAACCCCACGCAAAGATCCTTTAACAACGCTTACGCCGCCGCCAGCAACTCCAAAAGTTGAGCAAGAAACTGCAAAAGGCAAACTTAGAGGCTAGTTCTAGGTTCTGTTGTGAAATTTCCAGAGTGAGCCGAAAATGCTGGTTTTTGAGAACCGTATCGGAACGTACGTAAAAGTACTTGAGAAACGGAAGCGCAGAAAACCGGCATTTTCGGCTCACTCTGGAAATTTCACAACAGAACCTAAGCAGAAAAACTAACCCCTTGCGCCAGTGCCGGTGCGTCTTTGCCATAATATGTAGTGCTGGTTTGACGGCGCATGTAGGCTTTCCAGGAATCCGAACCAGATTCGCGACCACCGCCAGTTTCCTTCTCACCACCAAAAGCGCCGCCAATTTCTGCGCCGGAAGTGCCGATATTAACATTGGCAATTCCGCAATCACTGTATTTTTTGAAAATAGCTGCTTCCGAGATATCTTTAGTGAAAATCGCGGAAGAAAGCCCTTGTGCGACATCATTTTGCTGCTTGATCGCATCGGCCAAATCCTTATAAGGCATAACGTATAATATCGGCGCGAAGGTTTCTTTTTGCACTATGGGTGTTTGCTCAGGCATTCTGACCAAGGCTGGATGCACATAAAAACTATTGGGAAATTTTTTCTCCAAAACGCGTTTACCACCAATGATTTTTCCTTTTTCACCGGCCGCTATCTGCAAGGCATTCTGCATGCTTTCATAGGAATTTTCATCAATTAACGGGCCGATTAACGAGCCGGATTTCAAAGGGTTACCGATTTTTTCAGCCAGGCTCACATAGGCGTTTTCCAGTTTGCCGAATAATTCGTTATAAATACTGTCATGCACAAATACGCGGCGGGTTGTGGTGCAACGCTGCCCGGCTGTGCCGACTGCGCCGAATAAAATTGACGGCAAGGCCACGTCCAAATCCGCCGATGGAGTAACGATAGCAGCGTTATTTCCGCCTAATTCCAAGAGAGTTTTGCCAAATCTTTTAGCCACCTGAGGCCCGACAATTGCGCCCATACGCGAGCTGCCCGTTGCGCTCACAAGTGCGATTCTGCGATCATTTACCAGTTGCTCGCCGATATTTACGAAGCCAAAGGCGATTTCACACAGGCCTGCCGGCACGGATCCGTCATATTTTTTAACTGCGCGGTTGAAAATAGCCTGACAGGCCAGCGCGCAAAGAGGCGTTTTATCGGAAGGTTTCCATATAACTGAATCGCCGCAAATGACTGCCAGTGCGAAGTTCCATGCCCAAACAGCGACGGGAAAGTTAAACGCGCTAATAACCCCGATGGGGCCAAGCGGCAGCCAGTTTTCCTGCATATTATGATTTAATCGCTCTGAAGGCAGGGTTGAGCCGCCAATTTGCCTGGAAAGGCCGACGGCAAAGTCACAAATATCAATCATTTCCTGGACTTCGCCTTTACCTTCCTCAAGGATTTTTCCGCATTCCATGGTCACTAATTTGCCTAACGGCTCCTTGGCTTTGCGTAATTCATCGCCGAATATGCGTATAAACTCACCTCTTTTTGGCGCAGGAACATCACGCCAAATCTCAAACGCATTCTGGCAACGGGCAATTTTCTGCTCCATACTGCTTGCATCGTCGGCTTTTAAACTGGCAATTACATCCCCATCTATCGGGGATGTAACCACTATATCCTTGCCTTTCTGCATTTTTAGATCGACGCCCAGCTCCCTTAAAATCCCTCTAATCCCCATATAATCCTCCGTTTTTTGTCGCCAGGAAATCTTCCAGCAATATATCCTCTTGTTTTATAAAACCTTTTTTAGCTAATTTGCCACTAGCTGCCATTTCAACAATAGCCACAATTGAACAGGCGGTTGTCCATGAAATCGCTCGCCATTGCTTACCTGCAATGGTTTTTGGCTTATAGCCACGCACAAATTCATCACGACAAAACTCTCCACCGCGTTTTTCACCTTCAACAGCGGCGTGGACATAAACAATATCATCATTAACCGGCGGCTTGGCATTAACCAGTATTTCGCCGGCACGCGCCCTGTCTTCCTTCATAAGTAATTCATGGAAATAAAAGCGCATTAGCTTCATATGCCCCGGATAACGCATGGTTTTGTAGTTAAGCTCCTCGGTTTTATCGGCATAAGTCTCGCACATAGTGCCAAGTCCACCCGATGTTGTGAAAGCCTCAAGGGTTTTGCCTTGTATCACTATCGTTTCTAAATCCTGCATAGCTGGAATAATCTTGCGCTCACCGTTTTTTATAGCTTCGCAATCATTTAAATATTCATTAACAACACCTTCAGGCGACCAGTTAAAAGCATAACCCAAATCACCTTTGGGATGTTGCGGCAACGCGCCAACCCGCAATTCAATCGAACGAATTTTCTTAAAATTCTTAGCCAAAGACGCGCCAACAATCGCAATAAAACCAGGGGCAAGACCACATTGTGGCGCCATAATAGCATTGGCTTTGCCAGACAGGCTTCGGACATAATTAGTAGTTTCAACATCTTCGGTTAAATCGAAATAATGAATACCGGCAGCGAAGGCGGCTTCTACCACTTTTTTGTTAAGATTATAGGGCAAGCAGGAAACAACCGCATCACATTTGGCAAAGGCTTCTTTTAGGAATTTCGCGCTTGTAACGTCACCTTTTACCACGTCAAAGCCAGATTTTTTAACCTTTGCCGAGTCAACTCCGACAACTTCAAACCCACTTTCTTTAAGCAACACCGCGACTAACGTGCCGACTTTTCCAAGCCCTAATACAACTATTTTATTTATCATTCATTTTTCTCCAACATTTTCGGGGTGACAAAATCGTCCAGATAGCCACATGCCGGGCCAATTTCTTCCCAATTATCAATATTCATAGTAAAACTCGCCATTGCTGCTGTCGGGAATTTCACCTTTAATACGTCGATTGCATCCATATTACCGCCAACAGTTAGTAATGCACTGACTTGGTGGGCACCAGGATTATGACACACTACCATTATTTTATCGATATCGTCATCAATTTTCGCTATTTCTTTAAAAATTTCCCCCGGTGTGGCTAAATATAAGCGGCTAGTATATTCGACTTTAAGTTCCTCATCTAAATTCTGTAGGATGTTTTCTATAGTTTGTGTCGTTCTAACCGCGTCAGAGCATAGAATAAGGTCAGGAATAATAACCTTATCTTTCATGTAATTTGCAATAGATTTACACGCATTCTTGCCTGTTTCATTCAAAGGGCGATCCTTATCATTGGAAACATTGTCCGAATAAGCAGATTTTGCATGTCTTAAAATAAAAAGTTTTTTCACGTTGTTTACTTTTTGTTAGTTCCTTCTATCATATAATAGAAGTCTGTAATATGCACAGCATAACAGGGGAATTACGTTTTGCACAAACATAAAATTTATACTAAGGGATTTTTTAAAAAACCGCATGACAGATTCATCAATCGCGAATTATCGTGGCTGGAGTTTAATATGCGCGTTTTGGAAGAGGCATTTAATACGGATAATCCTTTGCTGGAACGTATGAAATTTCTGGCGATTTCATCAAGTAATTTAAATGAATTTGTTATGGTGCGCATTGCCGGGTTAAAAGATCAGGTTAGAAATGACATAGAAACCTTAAGTAATGACGGGCTAACTCCAAAAAAACAGTTGGAAAAAATAAATCTAAAAACAGCAGAATTGATGAAAAAACAGCAGGAATGCTGGACAAATTTAAAAAAAGAGCTGCGTTTAAAGAAAATAATCGTAGAGGAAGTGAGAAACCTTGATGAAAGTGATATAGGCAAGCTTAGAATTTATTTTCTAACTAATATTTTCCCGGCGCTTAGCCCCATTGCGGTTGATCCAGCGCACCCATTTCCGTTTTTACCAAATTTAGGATTGGCGATGATTATGCACCTAACCCGGGAAAAAGAACATAAAGAGCTGCAGGCGATTATACTTTTGCCCAGTAAAATGGAACGGTTTGTTAGAATATGTGAAAATGAAGACAGGTTCGTCAGAATCGAAGAAGTGATTGATCTGTTTAAAGGAAAGTTGTTCCCAGGCAATAAAATCAGCGATTTCGGTATTATAAATATTATTCGCGACAGCGATCTTGAAACAGAAGATGAGGCTGACGACCTTGTGAGTAATTTTGAAATTGCTGTTAAAAAACGACGCAGAGGGACTGTAATACAATTGAAAGTGAAATCCTCAACACCGGAATATTTAACCAGATTTGTTGCCGCAGGCCTTAATGTAAATGATGAAGATATAATTAAAACGGATGATATACTGGAATTCAGCTCGCTAATGGAGCTTTATTCGTGCGATCGACCTAATTTGAAATTTAAGCCTTATAATGAACGTTTTCCAGAGAGGATCAATGATTTTGGTGGTGATTATTTTGCGGCAATTGCATCAAAAGATATAGTAATTCACCATCCTTATGAAACTTTCGATGTGGTTATAAAATTTCTGCAGCAAGCTGCGCGCGACCCGGATGTTGTGGCAATTAAACAAACTTTATACAGAACAAGCAATGATTCTCCTATTGTAAAAGCTTTAGTGCAAGCTGCTGAGGCCGGCAAATCAGTGACCGCTGTGGTGGAATTAAAAGCAAGATTTGACGAAGAATCCAATATAAGATGGGCAAGAGATTTGGAAAGAGCCGGTGCGCAGGTAGTTTATGGCTTTGTCGGATTAAAAACTCATGCCAAAGTATCTTTGGTTGTCAGGCGCGAAGGGCATAATTTAAATAGTTATGTGCATTTCGGCACTGGTAACTATCACCCGATAACCGCCCGTACCTATTCTGATTTATCATTTTTTACGTGTAATTTGATATTATGCACCGATGTGTCGTATTTATTTAATTATCTTACCGGTTATTCCGCTCCGGAGGATTTTTCTGAGCTGGCCATCTCACCTACATCACTTAGGCCAAAAATTTTACAGCTAATTCAGGATGAAATCGAGCATGCAAAAGCAGGAAGGCCAGCAAATATCTGGGCAAAAATGAATGCTTTAATTGACCCCAAGGTTATTGATGCTTTATATGAAGCATCGCAGGCCGGTGTTGTAATAGATTTAATAATTCGTGGGGTTTGTGGATTAAGGCCGGGGATATTGGGTTTTTCCGAGAATATCCGGGTTAAAAGTATTGTGGGGCGTTTTCTTGAACATTCCAGAATTATGTGTTTTGGCGCGGGAAATAAATTGCCCTCTACAAAGGCAAAAATATTTATTTCATCGGCGGACTGGATGCAAAGAAATTTCGATAAACGTGTGGAAGTGTTGATTCCTATTGAGAATGAGACAGTGCATGAACAGATTATGGGTCAGATAATGATGGCCAATTTGAAGGATGACAAACAAAGCTGGGCATTAAATCCCGATGGTTCTTATGATCGATACGAACATGGGAAAAAAGCCTTTTGCGCCCATGAATATTTTATCACCAACCCTAGCCTGTCTGGGCGAGGCAAGGCTATAACCGAAAAAGAATCAGAAAAACAACGTAAGAAAATATATAAATTACTTACTTTCGATAAGGATGGCAATAAATCGCAATGACAATAATCTCTCCTCTAATAGCAGTAATAGATATCGGCTCAAACTCTGTAAGGCTGGTTATTTACGACGGTTTAAAAAGATCACCAATGTCGGTTTTTAATGAAAAAATCTTATGTGGGTTGGCAAATAATCTGGAGCAAACGGGCAAATTATCCATCGATGGAGCAAAACGAGCCAAATTAGCTATAGGCCGGTTCTTAAAATTATCAAAAATCATGCATGTTAAAGAAATCCATTTATTTGCAACGTCCGCGGTAAGGGATGCCAAAGACGGCAATTCTTTTGCAAAGGATATTAGCCGTACATATGGCTATAAAATAAATATTTTAACAGGACAACAAGAGGCTGAATTTGCCGGGTTTGGAGTTATATCGTCAATTTCAGAGCCAAAAGGGGTGGTTGGTGATTTGGGTGGAGGCAGCCTGGAGTTAATCGCTGTTAGTGACACAAAAATCGGAACAGGCCAGTCATTGCCAATTGGGCCATTACGGTTTTTAGATAATGATGGTTTTTTTAATAAACGTCATGTGCAGAAAATAATCCAAGAGTATTTACAAGAATTCCCTCTTGAATACGAACTTGAGAACAACCATTTTTATGCAGTGGGTGGGGCTTTTCGGCGTTTGGCCAGCATACATATAACAAAAAATAAATATCCGCTAAGAGTGGTACAAAATTATAAAGTGCCGGTCAAAGATATTATGAAAACTGTCGAGTTAGTTTCACGTATGTCGCAGGAAGTCGTGTGTAGAACCTATGGTATTTCTAATAAACGTTCGTCGCTACTTCCTTTTGCGGCATTGCTTTTAAAAGAAATTATTGCTGCAGGAAAGCCAAAAAATATTGTATTTTCCGCGACGGGAGTGCGGGAAGGGTTTTTATACTCTAAATTATCCAAAAAAGTTAAAAATAAGGATCCGCTACTTTCTGGTTGTGAAGACATGATTGCACGAATTTCCAGAGATTGTGACTATGGATACGAGCTAAGTGATTGGATATTTCCGCTTTTTCGCAATATTTCTGAACATGAAAAACGTCTTATGCTTGGCGCGTGCATTTTAAGCGAAATTTCATGTTATGAAAACACTGAATATAAGGCAGAACTGGCCTATAGACGGGTTTTGGACTCCTCTTTGACTGGCTTGAATCATAAAGAGAGGGTATTTATCGCAAAATCGCTATATTGTAGATATAGCAGACATCCCGACGAGGCTATATTAAAAGAGATGCAGCCTTTGCTTAACGCACGCAGATTTAAAGACGCGCAGATTATCGGCTCATCAATGCGGCTGGCAAGAAGCTTAAGTGGCAGTATCAAAGGCGGTTTGCAAGGAACCAGCCTTTCTGTAAAAAACGGCCGGCTGATATTGCATATAAGCAAAGATAAAAAGGAATTAGCCGGTGAGGTGGTCGAAAAAAGAATGCGTCAGCTGGGTGAGGTTATGTCGCTGGGGACTATAGTAAATCTCATTTAATATCGTACGTTGTCATGCTGCAGATTCGTCGGATTCACCTATTAAATATAGGCTAAAATTTTATTCCCCTTGAATTCCTACGGTCACATCAAAGCAAAAACACTATACTATAAAATATTGACTATTTGTAATATTTATATTAGGAAACACCTCGTATAACATTATTAGGATTTTAGGATGGATGAAGGAAAAAAACCAAGTCAAGAGCCAGGCGATACATTAAGCGCTTCTTTGAAAAGGCTTGTGGACGAGCAGAAAGAAGCTCGCGAGAAGAGGGGAGGCAGTTTTCTGGTTAGATTCAGGGCGGGACAAGCTGCGAAAAAAGTCGCTGCCAATGGTTCTTTACCTTTAGCGGCAGAAAACGCGCTCTCCGATGAAAATAAGGATGTTGAACTATCTGCTATAAATCCTGAAGAACCTGCAAAACCAGGCCAACATGGCTCTGGCGTAAAAAGGGTTAAAAGCCGCAAAGGAGGCCGTCACAGACATTAATTCTCACTCTGTCATAAAGATTTCTGTTCTAAAATAGGACAATTTCGTGTATAATAGGCAATTGCACCAATATTTTGACAAATATGTGCGAAAATGTTACATTATTGTGGAAACTGTAATATTTCTTTAATATTGCAATGGTATATTAACATCATCGAATAACAATGAATAGGGAGTTTAATTAATGTCGATAGTAGATAATATCAAGAAGCACGAAGATGATTTATTAGCACAAGTGCAGAAAATGCAGGAATTAATGGCGAAAACCGCTGCTGGCCAAAATATGCTTGCCGCATCGCAGGAAATGGCGTCATCGGAAGAAATGATGGATTTAATGGCGATTATTGGCCGTCAGGAAATCCCCGAAAGCGAGAGAATGATTCTGGCACAATATATGGGTGAGATTTTAAAG
>JAJRPW010000193.1 GCA_024280585.1 Alphaproteobacteria bacterium | reverse complement strand
GGCTTTTGTTTTTTCAGAATGTTATAAATTTTTTCATGAACATTTGGTTTCATGTTTTCATTTTTAATTGCTTGCCTGACCATTTCAGCATCTATCATTTTCGTACCGTTTCTTAACTTCTAAGCCGTTAAAATTTCAGGTAGGCCATTACATGCCTTTTGAGTTTTAGTTGCTAATCGCTTCGGTTTAGACACCGGGCGGACTTCATAAAGCGGGCAATTAGGACTAGTACAGGCTTCAACTTGCTGTCGCCAGTTTCCTGGTTGAAATGAGTCATAAATACACTCGGCACATTTAGCATTTATCTTTCCGCGTAGGCCGTTTGTATTTTTGTGTTTGTTTATAAGTTGATCGCGCTTATCCATTATTAGCGACCTTTTTTTGTTCAGCTTCCCATGCTTCTATGTCTGATAGTTTCCAGCGTGTGCAGCCTGCGGAAAGTTTTATGGGGTTAGGAAAATCTGTTTCTCTAGCCCAGCGCCAGATTGTTGCATCTCCAACGTTGTATCTTGCCGCGAGGGTTTTATCTGTTAAATATGAATTAGTGTGCATTGCTCTTACCTCGTTATTTTTGGTGTCATTGAGGCAAGTATTGCAGATATTAAAAATGGTGAGTGTTGGAAACGGGTTGAATTTGTAGCAATCTTACCACTGTATAAAATTAGCGACTTATAGCATCTCTTGCTACTTGGCGGGGGTCAAAATCAGCTTGTGCAACATCACAAACAATTTTAATGAATTGTAAAAATGCGCCTTTATCTTCAAGGTTGCGCGGTATATTGAATTTCTTGCTTATTCGAAGGCATTCTTTTATTAAAAATAGCCGGGGGCTATGTTTTTCACCTTGGGCGTATGGGCTTTTAAGTGCGTCAATAAAAACCTGGTAACAATAAAAATCCGGGTCATCTTTTTTAGCGCTATTTTTAAGGATATGCATCAATACTTGAGGCGACAGATTTTCTAAAAATTTAATCGCTCCTTCAATTTCTTTTTTTACTTGTGAGGGTTTGTGTGATTTTTTTCTATTTTTAAGGAATGGTATTTTAAGTGAAAAAGTTCCATTTAACGTATGAAATAAATTTTCGGCTAGTATGTCTATTTCAATAATAAAATTTTCATCATCATGCAGCCATTCAAGATGATCTATAGCTGATTTATTCAAGAAGCATGGCCTTTTCAGGGCTGTAATCATGACTTAGCCTCACGAATTGAAATAACATCACCTTTCATTTTCGCAGTGTTGCAAAACTTAGCCCAGTCTTGCATTAAGTTTTTACGCTTAGCTAACAGGTCGCCACGTCTATAAGCGGCTTCAACCTTATTACCTATGGTATGAGCCAGAGCCATTTCAGCGACCGCAGTAGGGTGGTTAGTATATTCTGCGCACCAGTCACGAAAACATGATCGGAATCCATGCACGGTGGCATCAATTTTCATTCGTTTTAGTACAGCCGAGAGGGTCATATCTGAAAGGATCCGCCCGCTATTTGATGGGAATAATAAATTATTCTCTGGATCTTTATTTAATGATTCCAGTAGTTTTAAGGCTTCTTTAGATAATGGTACTCGATGTTCCCTATCCATTTTCATCCGCTCGGCAGGAATAATCCACATTTTAGAATCAAAATCGATTTCATCCCAATTAGCGCCGCGTATCTCACCAGAACGGCCGGCCGTTAGTATCAGGAACTGGAGTGCCTTTGCTGATATACCGTCCCTTTTTTTTAAGTCACTTATAAATGATCCGATACTTTGCCATGGCATGGCTTTATGGTGTTTCACTTTTGTGATTTTTGTGGGCATGGGTAGGACGGCATCTAAATGCCCCATCCAGCGGGCAGGGTTATCACCGGATCGGTATTTTGTTACGGTAGCCCATGAAAGGACTTTCTCTATCCGCCCCCTTAAACGCTTAGCCGTTTCAGTCTTGGTAAACCAAATTGGCTCCAATATTCGAATGATGTGATTTATATCAATATCAGAAACGTATTCATTGCCGATCACCGGGCTGGCATATGTTTTAAGCGTACTTTCCCATTGGCCAGCATGCTTTTTATTTTTGAATTCACTTTTCTTGGTGGCTAAAAATTGTTTAGCAGCATCATCAAAGGTTAGTTTTTTAGACTGGGATTCTCTTAATTGCTTTTTTGCCGTGCGCCTTTCTTCAATAGGATCAATTCCGTCATTTACTTTGTCGCGCAATTCACGGGCTTTATTCCTGGCCTGGGAAAGCGATACATCAGGATAGCCGCCTAAACCCATTTCTCTGCGATTGAGGCCAACAACACACCGAAAAATCCACGAACGTGCGCCACTAGGGGCAACATTTAACGCGAGGCCTGCAACACCTCCCACAGCGTGCAGACCTTGTTTTGTAAGCCCCTTGATTTCTATGGCGGACAGCTCTTTTGCTTTCTTTGGCATTCAGTTTCCCCTCAATAGTCCCACCATAAAAAGGTGTAATTAGATGATATTGCATGATACTGGTTAATGCAAGTATATCGCAAAAACTATTGGTATCATTGCCTTACAGAGGGTTTTTGATATTGGTTGACACTGTTTGAAAGGGCTAAAAGTAGGACTCGCTCTCCGCCATAAAACAAAACCCGCCTCTTGCGGGTTTTTTATTTATAAGGAGAGGGATTTGTACCCTCGATAAAATTAAAATAAGCGGGTTTGACAAGGTGTGGAACACCGCAGAACAGCGTCATATGACGCTGACCCCGAAG
>JAJRPW010000192.1 GCA_024280585.1 Alphaproteobacteria bacterium | reverse complement strand
TGTATAGTTTTTCTGACTCACCAATAAATATTGGCAATAATCTAAACGTGTAACCTTCATCCGACATACCTTGCTTCGTGAAAATAAAAATATAGCAGGGTTTATCCTCTAGTGGGTGAAAAATGCGTAAGTCCTAACCTTACTATATACCGCCGGAAGGAATTGGGAGTAAGAACAGGGTTTTCCTTTATGCAAATGAAAAACATCCTATTTCTATAGTCGAACTTGCCAATATGGCTATGTTATGTCCACCGGATGATATATGCGGATTAGAAAAAGCGGAGGAAAGCTTTTTTGCAAAATTTAAAAAGCAAGCCGAAGATGTTTATAATAGACAGCTTCGTGATAAAATACCTTTGGATACAAAAGTAACGATAGAGCTGAGTTTCTCTATAAAAACCTTTGGAAACCAAGACGAGCAGAGAGCCTTTATAGTTAAGCTAAAAGAGGCTAGAACTATTGGATTAGGGCTAAAAATTGGCCAAATAAATATTACCCACAAGGAAGACAGACTAACTTTAAAAATGAACCTGCCTGCAAGCCATTATCAGCCAACCGGCGAATTTAGAGGGGCATTTGTCAGAGTTATTTTAGCTGATAAACAAAAATCTAAGCGAGCCTGGGAAAATTTTGGTAAGCAAAGTGGGCTGATAAGCAGAAAAAGTAGCCCCGATCTTTCTTCTGGTTTTAGCTCCCATACCTCCCAGTCAAGCCTTCCAGCCTTAACCCCAAGTCCGGCTGGAGGTGAGCATGGAGAACCTGGCTGGTTCCGCTAACCCCTTGGATGAGCCTTATCATAAACATCCATTAGGCGTTTGCTGTCAACTTTGGTGTATCTTTGGGTGGTGCTAAGCTTAACATGCCCTAGCAGCTCTTGAATCGTTCTTAAATCGCCGTCTTTGGCCAGTAAGTGAGTGGCGAAGCTATGGCGAAATGCATGCGCTGTTGCTGATTCCGGCAGGCCTAAGATATCACGCAGCTGGACGATTTTTTTCGCATAATTATTAGCAAGCAGCCTTTTGCCTCTCACTCCAACGAATAATGGGTCGTTTTTTGTTAGAGTATGTGGACAGGAGGTTAGATAATCGTCGATAGTTGCTTTTATTTCAGGAATAATCGGAACTTCACGGGTTTTATTACCTTTGCCTGCGACTCGTAGCGCATCACCTGCCGGCACATCCTTGATATTTAAGGCCAGAGCCTCGCCAATTCGCAGGCCACAACCATAAAGTAACAGCAATATCGCCTTGTCGCGCTTGCCAACCCAGCCTTGTTTGGCCAGCGATGCAATGGAATCCATAGAATCTAACGCTTCATCAATATCCAACGCTTTTGGCACGGCTTTACCAATTTTTGGCGCTTTTATATTAAACGCGGCGGCATTGTGAATATCTTTGTTTATATCCAAATAGCGATAAAAACTTCTTATAACCGATAATGCACGGGCAGATGATGTTTTTGCCATATTATCGCGATGACGCTTGGCCAGCCAGGCGCGAAAACTTCTTGCAGGAAGCTTTGCAACAAGATCAAAGCTAATTTCTCCGCCTTCATACTCATTTAAAAATGACAAAAAGCCTATCATGTCATCACGATAGGCTTTTATAGTATTCTCAGAACAGTTTTTTTCATGCTCCAGCCAATTATACCAGTCTTGCAAATATGTATGCGTTTTTTTATCTGCAATAAAATGAGCCATTTCTTACAATATAGTTTGCTTGGTTTTTTCCCAATCGGCTAAGAATGCGTCCAGGCCTTTGTCAGTTAGCGGATGTTTGAATAATTGTTTTATAATTTTTGGCGGGATAGTTGCGACATGCGCGCCTATCTTCGCGCTTTGCAGCAAGTGAATAGGGTTTCTGATTGATGCTACCAGAACTTGTGTTTTTAAATCCGGATAGTTGTCATAAATCTCACAAATATCAGAGATTAAATCCAGGCCATCCTGCCCAATATCATCCAAACGTCCGATGAACGGAGATACATAAGTTGCGCCGGCTTTTGCTGCAAGCAGCGCCTGGTTTGCAGAAAAGCACAATGTCACATTGGTTTTTACACCGTCATCCGTAAGGGATTTACAGGCTTTGATACCATCATAAGTAAGCGGCAGCTTTATAACGATATTTTTGGCGATTTTCTTTAGTTTATTGGCTTCTTCAAGCATTCCTTTGTAATCTGTGGCGATCACTTCCGCGCTAACGTCACCTGGAACAATTTTACAAATTTCAGTCACAACTTCGATGAAATCGCGCCCGGACTTCATGATTAACGATGGGTTCGTCGTTACACCATCAAGCAAGCCAGTTGAGGCCAGTTCTTTAATTTCGTCAATATCCGCCGTGTCTACAAAAAATTTCATGCTTGTTCCTTTATTTATTAATAAGGCTTGCTTTGTACCCGCCGCTTTTCTTCTTGTCAAATAATACCGCCGAAGTCCATAGACACTAATGGCTATCCAGAAAATTTCAATGATAACTGAGGGTAGGTTCCAAAAACGCATCAGCGAGATCAGCATTAAGATTGAACCGATCAGATTCACGAAGGAATATGCAAATCCGTGTGGTTTTATTTTGTCGATTTGCAACATCCAATAGGCGACAAGGATCATAAAAACACCGACCGTACCTGTAAAGTTATATAGGAAGTCTATTGTTTGGGTTTGCATTTTTTATTCCATTTCAATTGCTATTATAGCAGCTCAAAAAGCTCATATTTACCAGCTTTCTTATCAAAAGTAATCGTTTTTTCTGCTTTATAGTTTTTAGCAATATTTGCTATATAGTAATCTGAAAAATCGGCAGTTCCTTTTTCATAAACCCTCAACGCCTTTAAAGCGCTATCCTGGTTCTCAATTAGCAACTCCGACGTCGTTAATAATTTTTTCAACAGCAGCAGAATATTTTCCTTATCATACCCATAAGCACTTTCTAAAACCCAGACCACCTCGCATAAAACTATGGATGTGATAAATCCTGGATTTTTAATTGTACAGTTTTCTTCCAGGTATAAAGAGGCCTTATTGCTTTGTTTTTTATCGTCACCTACGAAATATCTGATTAAAATATTGGTGTCTATTCCTATCATGTCATAGGCCTGTTTTTTATAGACTCTTCTATTTCTTTTAATGAAACAGGCTTGTCTGGCTTAGGCAGCACGCTCTTAAGTGCCGATAAAGAGCTTGTAAGAGGAATAATTGAATATTTTCCATCTTCTTCCATAAGAAATTCTATTCTATCGCCTCTTTGAAGTGATAAGTTTTCCCTGACCTCTTTTGGTAAGGTGATTTGCCCTTTACTCGTAATTGTAGAATACACAACGCTTTCCTTTCATGTTTTATGATTCCTTACTTTATTGTAAGGCGAAAGCGGGGTGTTGTCAAGACCGTAAGTAGCTGCTATAAATCCAGCAACAAACGCTGTGGATCTTCAATCGCCTCTTTTATCTTCACAAGGAATGTCACAGCCTCACCGCCATCTATGATTCTGTGGTCATAAGACAGTGCTATATACATCATTGGACGGATTTTCACTTCACCGTCGATAGCCATTGGGCGTTCCTGGATTTTATGTAAACCCAAAATTCCAGTTTGCGGAGGGTTTATTATCGGAGTTGAAAGCAGCGAGCCATAAACACCGCCATTGGAAATAGTGAATGTTCCGCCGGTCATATCCGCCATAGTCAATTTGCCGTCACGGGCTTTTTTACCAATGGCGACAATAGCCTTTTCTACGCCAGCGAAAGAAAGCATATCAACGTCTTTCAAAACAGGAACAACCAAACCTTGCGGAGTTCCTACCGCTATTGAAATATCATAATGGTTTTTATAGATAATTTCATCACCGTCAATCTCAGCATTTACAGCCGGAATTGCTTTTAGTGCAGCAATCGAAGCTTTCGCAAAAAATGACATAAAGCCAAGTTTTGTATCGTGTTTTTTCAGGAAATCTTCCTTGAATTTACTGCGAAGAGCCATAACGGCCGTCATATCCACTTCGTTGAATGTGGTTAAAATCGCAGCTGTATTTTGAGAGTCTTTCAAACGCTGGGCGATTTTCTGACGCAGCTTGGTCATCTTCACGCGCTCTTCCCTAGGGCCGGCTGGCGCTGGACTTACACCGCCCTCTAATGCCACCAGCACATCGCCTTTGGTTATACGACCATCTTTGCCAGAGCCAGAAGAGAGCTGAACATTATTTTCAGCAGATATTTTTGCAGCAGCAGGAGACATAACCGCACTTGTTGCAGCAACCGGCGCCGCAGCTTTTGCAGGTTCAGCGGCTTTTGCAGCAGGAGCAGGCTCGCCAGCAGGAGCTTTTGCCGAATCATCAATTCTTCCAACAAGCGTACCAACTTCCACAGTATCGCCTTCTGCAACCTTCCACTCTTTTATAACACCGCTTGCGGGAGCATTTACCTCCAGGGTAACTTTGTCCGTTTCAAGCTCAACCAACATCTCATCGGCTTTCACATAATCACCAACTGCTTTGCATAATTTTGCAATAGTTGCTTCTGATACTGATTCACCAAGAGGCGGTACTTTTATTTCTAAAACCATTTTTTTATCTCCAATTAGTCTTTTAATGCTTCATTTATAAGCTCTTCCTGCTGTTTTTTGTGAATTTTTGCATAACCTGCCGCCGGTGACGACGCCGTTTTTCTGCCGGCATAAACAGGCCTTTTTGCCTTTATCTTAATTTCCAGTAAAACCTCTTCTATCAACCGATCCAAAAAGCTCCATGCACCCATGTTCATCGGCTCTTCCTGGCACCAGACAACTTGTGCATTTTTATATTGCTTTAACTCCCTAGCTAAAGCTTTTTTCGGAAACGGATAATATTGCTCCAAGCGCACAATAGCAATGTCTTTTGTCTTTCTCGCCTCCAAAAGCTCATAATAAACTTTGCCGCTACATAACACCACTTTTTTAATTTTGTCGCAAGCGATCAGCTTTTCCGTCTCGCCTATAACCGTTTTAAAGCTGGATCCTGGTTTAAAATCATCCAGGCTCGAGATGCATAATTTGTGTCTAAGCAGTGACTTTGGCGACATTACTATCAACGGCTTTCTGAACTTCCTAAGTAATTGACGACGCAAAACATGGAAAAAATTGGCAGGAGTCGTGCAATTCACCACCTGCATATTATCCTCGCCGCAAAGCTGCAAATAACGCTCCAGCCGTGCGGAGCTATGCTCTGGCCCCTGGCCTTCGTAACCATGCGGGAGAAGCATCACAAGACCGCTAAGCCTAAGCCATTTAACCTCACCAGTTGCTATAAACTGGTCGATCATTATCTGCGCGCCGTTGGAAAAATCACCAAACTGCGCTTCCCAAATTACAAGGCTGTTTGGCTCAACAAGTGAATAACCATATTCAAAACCCAAAACTGCATATTCCGACAGATTGCTGTCTATAACTTCATATGTTTTTTGTTCCATTCCCAGGTTATTTAGCGGGAAGTATTTTTCTTCCGTTTTTTGATCAACAAGAGCCGAATGCCTGTGTGAGAACGTTCCGCGCAAACAATCCTGGCCACTAAGGCGAACCGCAAAGCCTTGCGCCAGCAATGAACCATAAGCCAAAGCCTCGCCCATAGCCCAATCCAGCTTCTTGCCGGATTTCATCATTTCTTTCTTAGCATCCAATTGACGTATTAGTTTCTTGTGGGTGTTATGCTCTTTTGGGTAAGTTCCCAAAGCGGTTCCGATTTGCTTTAATTTTTTTAAATCAACGCCGGTGTCTACAGAAGCTTTCTCGCCTCTTTCGACGTTTTCTACGCCTTCCCATTTGCCCTTTAGCCAATCAGCCTCATCGGAGGCATAATCCTGCGCTTCTTTGTATTCAGCCTCCATAAAACTATGGAAATCATCCTTCATTTTATCGAAATCGGCTTGTGTTATAGTGCCTTCGGCAATTAATCTTTGAGCATAAACATTCATCGGAGTAGGGTGGTTTTTTATTTTTTCATACATTAAAGGCTGAGTAAAAAATGGCTCGTCACCTTCATTATGGCCATAACGGCGATAACAAAAAACATCCACAACAACATCGGCGCCAAATTCCTGGCGAAATTCTACAGCCAACTTGCTTACAAAAACCACAGCTTCCGGGTCGTCACCATTTACATGGAAAATCGGTGAGTGTGCGCCTTTTGCTACATCCGTTGGGTAAGGTGATTTTCTTTGATCTTTAGGGCTTGTGGTGAAGCCAATTTGGTTATTTACAACGATATGGAGCGTGCCGCCGGCGGTATATCCCTCTAAATCGCTAAGCGCCATGGTTTCAGGAACAACACCCTGACCACAAAAAGCAGCGTCACCATGGAGCAACAAGCCCAAACCCTGCTTTCTTTGTGTGTCACCCAGCTGATCTTGTTTAGCCCGCACACGACCGACCACAACCGGGTTTACCGCTTCTAAATGTGACGGGTTTGCCGATAAAGATAGATGGATTTTATTGCCACCAAAATCACGGTCAGAAGATGCACCCTGATGGTATTTTACATCACCTGTTGCTTCCATATCTTCGGATATATGCGCTTGATTACCCTGGAACTCGGAGATCATCGACGCGTATCTGCGACCCATAACTTTGGTCAGAACATTTAAACGACCACGGTGAGGCATGCCGATTACGACTTCTTTTACGCCTAAATTCGCAGCGGTTTCTATAATTTTTTCCATAGCAGCAAAAACCGACTCGCCGCCTTCAGCAGAAAATCTTTTTGCGCCCGGGTATTTTACATGCAAAAACTGCTCGAAACGCTCTACTTGTATGATATCACTCAGGATTGTTTTCTTGTCATTATCAGATAAAACAGGGCGGCCGCGCACCTCTTCCATTTTCCTGGAAATCCAGTTTCTTTGCTCTAGTGACGGGATATGCATAAACTCAACAGCGATTTTAGAGGCATAAGTTTGCTTTATAAGCGGCAATAAATCGCGGATAGTTGTTGTTTGGAGGCCAAATTCACCGCCTAGATAAATCTCCCGGTCATAATCGTCATCTGTGAAGCCATAAGTGACGGGATCAAGGTCAGGATGCATTTTTGCGCCTTCAATTCCCAAAGGGTCAAGGTCTGCAAGCAAACCACCACGGACTTTGAATGCGCGGATAAGCATTAATGCGCCGATACTATCACGGCAGGCTTGTTTTGAATCAGATGTTGTTGCTTTTTTTTGCGTCGCATCGGTTTTTGCCCCGACGATTTTAGCAGATTTCGGCGCCCAGGAAGCGCCTTCATGCTCTTTTGTAACAGAATCAATGGTGTCGCCCATTTCTGAGAAAAAATCTGCCCAGCTTGCATCCACATTTGATGGATTTTGCAGGTATAATTCGTATAATTCTTCCAAATAGATGGAATTACTGCCGAAAGTGGCACTGGATTCGTAAAAATTTGACATTACTATTTAACCTATCAACTCTTTCATCGTCGTACCAAGGGCAGCAGGGGAATCAGAAACCGCAAAGCCAGCAGATTTCATCGCTTCGATTTTATCTTCAGCACCACCTTTGCCGCCAGAAATAATTGCACCAGCATGACCCATGCGCTTGCCCGGGGGAGCTGTCCGACCTGCAATAAAGCCTACAATTGGTTTTTTGATCTTGGAATCTTTGATAAATTGCGCGGCATCTTCTTCAGCCGAGCCGCCAATTTCACCGATCATCACTATCGCCTGCGTTTCATCATCGGCTAAAAATAACTCGAGGATGTCTATGAAATTAGAACCATTTACTGGATCGCCGCCAATTCCTACGCATGAAGACTGGCCAAAACCTTCCGCAGTTGTTTGGTGAACCGCCTCATAAGTTAGCGTTCCTGATCTGGATAATATACCAACTTTTCCTCTTTTGTGGATGTGACCTGGCATGATACCGATTTTACACTCATCAGGAGTGATTACACCCGGGCAGTTAGGACCGATCAATCTGGTTTTTGATCCACATAATGCTTTTTTGACTCTTACCATATCCAGAACCGGAATGCCTTCTGTTATGCATATCGCCAATTCAATTTTGGCATCAATCGCCTCTAAAATAGCATCAGCTGCAAATGGAGGCGGAACATAAATCACAGATGCATTAGCGCCTGTTATATCCCTTGCTTCTTGAACTGTGTTAAAAACCGGAAGATCAAGGTGTTTTGTGCCGCCTTTACCCGGAGTTACGCCGCCAACCATCTTAGTGCCATAAGCTATCGCTTGCTCGGAATGGAAGGTTCCTTGTGAGCCGGTGAATCCCTGGCAAATAACCTTTGTATCTTTATTTACTAAAATTGACATAAGCTAATCTCCTCTTTTTCTAACAGCATCAACGATTTTTTCTGCGGCATCTTCAAGATTATCCGCTGCTATCAGGTCTATATCAGAATTTCCCAAAATCTCCTTGCCAAGATCAACGTTAGTTCCCTCTAGCCTTACAACCAGCGGAACAGAAAGAGAAACTTCTTTTGCAGCAGCGATAATACCTTCTGCTATGATATCACAGCGCATAATACCGCCGAAAATATTCACCAAAATCCCTTTAACATTCTCATCAGACAGGATTATTTTAAAAGCCTCAGTTACACGCTCTTTTGTTGCGCCACCACCTACATCCAGGAAATTTGCCGGAAAACTACCTTTTAGCTTAATTATATCCATGGTAGCCATAGCAAGACCAGCACCATTTACCATACAACCAATGGAGCCGTCCATTTTCACATAGCTAAGTTCCCAGTCTTTCGCACGTTTTTCCGCAGGGTCCTCTTCACTTTCATCCCTTAATTCCTCAATATCTTTATGGCGGAACAGAGCGTTATCATCAAATCCACATTTTGCATCCAATACCACAACGTCACCAGAACTGGTCAATACCAACGGGTTTATTTCAATTTGAGTGGAGTCTGTATCCAGAAAAGCTTCATATAACGCGAAGACAATTTTGCCAAATTGTTTTAATGCATCACCTTCAAAACCAAGGGCATAGCCTAACTTCCTGGCATGAAAACCTGATATTCCGCTAGCTGGATCAACATCCATAGTTATTATTTTTTCAGGAGTGTCGTGGGCGACATCCTCAATGTTCATACCACCTTCGGTAGATGCAACAAACGAAACACGACTCGTGTCACGGTCAACAAGAAGTGATAAATAATATTCCTTTTTAATATCAGAACCATCTTCAATATAAAGCCTGTTTACCTGCTTGCCCTCATCGCCAGTTTGGATGGTAACAAGAGTTTTTCCAAGCATTTGGGCGGCGTTTTCCTTCACCTCTTCGATGGATTTAACTACGCGGACACCGCCGGGAGCATCCGGGGATTCTTTAAACTTACCTTTGCCACGTCCGCCAGCATGAATCTGTGATTTAACCACATAAACCGGCCCGGGAAGTTTTTTTGCAGCCTCCTCTGCTTCTTCAGCAGTAAAAACGACAAACCCCTGCGGAACAGGAATTCCATATTTTGCTAAAACCTCTTTACCTTGATATTCATGTATATCCATAGTTAGCTCCTGGTTGCTGGTTTTCTTGGATCCTGCGGTCAAGCCTCAGGATAACGAAGTCGGTTATTTTTTAATTGAATCCAACAGCTCTTTAACAGCGGCAACGGACTCGTCAAACATTTCTTGCTCATCATCGTTTAACTTTATTTCAACAATTTTTTCAACACCGCCAGCGCCTATCACAACGGGAACGCCCACATATAACCCATCAACGCCATATTGCCCGTCAAGGTAAGCCGCGCAAGGCAGAATTCTCTTTTTGTCTTTTAAATAACTCTCCGCCATCTGAATCGCAGCGGAAGCAGGCGCATAAAAAGCAGAGCCGGTTTTAAGCAAACCAACAATTTCCGCACCACCATCACGCGTACGCTGGATTATAGCATCCAGTTTTTTTTGAGTAGTCCAACCCATATCAACCAAGTCAGGAAGAGGAATTCCGGCAACAGTAGAATATCTGGCTAAAGGAACCATAGTGTCACCATGCCCGCCTAAAACAAACGCTGTTACATCCTCGACAGAAACCTTAAACTCTTCAGACAAAAAGAAGCGAAAACGAGCCGAATCCAATACACCGGCCATACCAACAACTTTAGCAGAATCAAAACCAGTTTGCTCCTTCATCACCATAACCATAGCGTCCAAAGGATTTGTTATAACTATCACAAATGCATCAGGAGCATTTTCTTTTATACCTTGTGCAACTGACGTTATCACCTTGGTGTTTATTTCCACCAAATCATCACGACTCATTCCAGGCTTTCTGGCAATGCCTGCGGTCACTATAACAACATCGGATCCTGCGATGTCTTTATAATCATTAGCACCTTTTAAGTCTGAATCGAATTTTTCAATAGGAGAGCTTTGTGACAAATCAAGAGCCTTACCCTGCGGCAGGCCTTCAACAACATCGAAAATCACAATATCACCTAATTCCTTTAAGCCAGCCAGATGAGCCAAAGTCCCACCAATATTACCACCACCAATTAAAGCTATTTTACTTCTTCCTGCTGCCATAATAATATATCCTTTATTTTATGTAATACTTGAGTTTATAATTATAAATCAAATGTAGTAGACTTGCGTGCAAGTGCAAGTTTTTAGTACAAGTAAGATATAATTTTTTACGAATTCATAGATTCAAAAAAGTCATCATTAGTCTTAGACTCTTTTAATTTACGAATCAAGAACTCACTTGCATCAACAACACCCATCGGCTGTAAAATCCTACGCAGTACCCACATCTTGGATAATATATCCTTATCCACCAACACCTCTTCCTTCCTGGTTCCTGATTTAGTAATATCAATCGCAGGGAATACTCTTTTATCAGAAATTTTCCTATCCAACACAATCTCAGAGTTACCAGTCCCCTTAAACTCCTCAAAAATAACTTCGTCCATACGCGACCCGGTATCTATCAAAGCCGTGGATATTATAGTCAAAGAACCACCAAACTCGATATTACGAGCAGCACCGAAGAATCTCTTTGGACGCTGAAGCGCATTAGAATCAACACCACCGGATAAAACTTTTCCAGATGATGGAATGCATGTGTTATAGGCACGAGCAAGTCTTGTTATAGAGTCAAGGACTATCACCACATCCCTTTTATGTTCAACCAATCTCTTGGCTTTTTCAATAACCATCTCGGCGACTTGGACATGGCGGGACGCGGGCTCATCAAAGGTAGAGCTTATAACCTCACCTTTAACAGAACGAGACATATCGGTTACTTCCTCAGGACGCTCATCAATAAGCAGAACCATTAACTCTACTTCTGGGTTATTCTCCACTATAGCCAAAGCTATATTTTTCATCAAAACAGTTTTACCAGTTCTTGGAGGAGCAACAATCAAAGCCCTTTGGCCTTTACCAAGCGGGCAAATTACATCAATAATCCTGGTACTTAAATCTTTTTGCGTAGGATCCTTAAACTCGCCTAATTTAAATTTTTCCTCAGGGAAAATAGGAGTTAAATTATCAAAATTAACCCTGTGACGAGCAACTTCCGGCTCTTCACCATTTATTTCAGTAACCTTCAACAAAGCAAAATAACGCTCACCTTTTTTTGGTGATCTGGTTTCACCGCTAACCGTATCGCCAGTTCTAAGGCCAAAACGTTTTATCTGGCTATGAGAAACATATATATCATCCGGCCCCGCCAAATAATTAGCCTCTGGCGATCTTAGAAAGCCAAACCCATCCTGCAAGACTTCAATAACACCAACTCCTGTGACAGTACCGCCGCCATCTGCCACCCTCTTTAGAATGGCAAACACCAGCTCTTGTTTTAGCATTCCGCCTACATCCTCAACACCATAATCCTCAGCCATCGTGAGCAACGTATCAGAAGACTCACTCTTTAGCTCTTTTAGATTTAACGTAGTGCCGGAAAAGTCTTTGTTAGGACTATCTGAATCTTTATTTAATTCGTTCTTATCTTTCGACTTTTTAGAAAAAGTTTCTTCTGACATAATGATGTTCGCTTTATTTTTAAGAATTTATTAGAGGAGGCTCTGAAGGGGTATCTCTCGTGTAGAAGGACTTGTTACCAATAAAAATATAGTCTGTCAACTTAAAGTTCAGGGTTTACCAGTCACCTCATAAAAACGAAAGCCCCTCTCTCGTCGCCCCGGAGGCTAAAAAGGCTTGAAAAACAACGTTTTTCTTAGCGAACTTATTGTCCTGGATCCATTTATCAACCCTTTTGATGTATAAAAAATTAGCAAAAAAATACAAAATTTTACTAAAAATATTTTTTTTACAATATGCCGATAGATAGATTCCACAATGGGTATTTATTCGCTCCTGCGACAGATTACATTTTCATTCGTTTTAAAATGGCTTCATGATGACCAAAAATACAATGAGTATCATCAATATAGTAGGAACCTCATTTAGGATTCTATAGAATTTTACCGAATGTTTATTCTCACCTTTAGCGAAGCATTTTCTATATCTAGCCAATAACCCATGCACAAAAAACATAAATAATAACAAGGTTGCTTTAACGTGAAACCAACCACCAAGATCCTCTTTTCCTAAAATAGAAATCAATGTCAAGCCGGTTATAAGCGATAAAATCATAGCAGGGTTGATTATGATTCGAAGCAATCTGCGCTCCATTATTTTTAGTTTTTCATCCAACTCACTGCCTTTTTTTGCATCGACATGATAGACATAAAGCCTTGGTAGGTAGAGCATTCCGGCCATCCAGGCGATGATGGATATTATATGAATAGCTTTAATAAATAGGTAGTATTCAATCATTTCAAACCTCAAATGGACATAATGAAAAATTTTCGGAACATATTTTTTTACCAGATGACGAACATGTTTGCCCCTGTTTTCTATTTATACAAATATCCACCAAAGATTCTATAAAATAATCCTGAATCGACAAAGTAGGAACCCTGATGTAGTTTTTTATATTATTCTCCTTAGCTATTTTTTTATACTCAATATCAAGCTCAACAAGAGTCTCCGAATGCTCAGAAACAAATGCTATAGGTACTATTACCACAGAAATATTTTCCTTCGCAACTCTTATTATTTCATCCTTTGTAGCAGGCTCAAGCCACTCTAAAGGCCCAACCCTTGACTGATAACAAATCACATGATCCAGATTATCAATGGCTAGTTTTTCTACAATTTTTTCAACCGATTTTTCAATCTGAAACTGATAAGGATCACCTTTTGCGATTGTTTTTTTAGGCAAACCATGCGCTGAAAATAATATTCTAAATGGTGGGGTCGTTTTTTCTATGGCGGCTTTTAACAAAGATATATGCGAATCTATAAATTTATCATCATCAGGATAACAGCATATTGATGTTACTTGCGAAGGGATTTTATTTTTTGATAGAATTTTCTGAAAATCCTTTAGTGACGATCCGGTTGTGGTGCTGGAATATTGCGGATAAAGAGGCAGGAGAAGCACCTCATCAGGATTGTAGTTTTTTATATCATCGATTATCTCACAAGAAAATGGATGCCAGTAACGCATAGATATGAATATTTTATAATCATCTTTTGCGCCAGATAATTTTTGCTCCAGAGCGTTTTTTTGAGCAATTGTTTCTTCCAATATAGAAGATTTACCACCCATTTTTTTGTATATCTCTTGCGCTACCTTCTCCCTTCTTGAGGCTATAAATTTCGCCAGTAAAAAACGAAATGGGTTAGGTAATGATATTATAGCTTTATCACTAAAAAGATTAAATAAGAATGGTTTAACCGATTCTAATTTATCAGGCCCGCCGAGATTTAATAAAATAACGGCAATTTTAGCCATATTCTTTCACCGTATTTACAATAGCAGAGACATTATCTAGCGGTGTTTGAGGGATTATTCCATGCCCTAAATTAAAAATGAATGGACGCCCCTCAAAGAGCGTTAGCAATTCCCTGGTTTTCTCAACAGCTTTATCTTTGTTATAAGCCAAAAGCAGCGGGTCAAGATTACCTTGAACCGGGATGTTTATGTTATCTTTTATCCATACCGGATCAATGTTTTGGTCAAAGGATATGGCATCGACACCAGTTTGCTCTGCGTATTTTTTATATAAAGTTCCGGCACCTTTCGGAAAGCCAATGACAGGGGTGTCAGGGCATGCAAGTTTAACATTAGATATTATTTTTGCAGTTGGCTCAATTACCCATTTTTCGAATTGATCGGATGTTAAGGCACCAGCCCAACTATCAAATATCTGCAGGACTTCCGCGCCATTTTTCACCTGTTCTATTAAATGGGATGATACTGATTCAACCAGGATGTTTATTAGCCTGGAAAATGATTCCTCGCTTGAGTAAGCCCATTTTTTTGTGTTGATGAAATCACGGCTGGAACCGCCTTCTATCATATAGGTTGCCAGGGTCCATGGCGCTCCAGCAAATCCTATTAAGGCTTTGTTTTTATTTATTTTTTTTGAAGTTATTTTTATAGCCTCATAAACCGGTTTTAAATGGTCTATGTCGAATTTTAGTTTTTCTATATCGTCTATATTTTGAATTTTATTTAAAACAGGCCCTTCACCTTTTTTAAAACTAACACCAACTCCCAAAGCATCAGGAATTACCAATATATCACTGAAAATTATAGCCGCGTCAAACTCGAATCTTTTTAAAGGCTGCAAGGTGGCTTCACTGGCCTTATCTGGTGAATAACAAAATTCCAGAAAATTACTGGTTTTTAAACGAAGCTCTCTGTATTCAGGGAGATACCTTCCTGCTTGCCTCATAAACCATATGGGAGGAGGAATATTCGGGTTTTCAGAGAAAATTTTTAGAAATGGTTTTTCAGTTTGGGTATTTCGGAAAATTTTATCTAACATAATAATAAATATATATTTATAGAATATAGTTGTTTTAGTTGTCTTGGTGGATATGTGGATTAAATTTTATTCATATGGTTATGCACATTTCTGGGGTTATTTTGGTGGTGGGTATTTTATGTGGATAAGCTAGTGGATTAATAATCTATATACAACTATATGGCTAGTAAAAAATTAGGACTTACGCAGAACATCGTCTTTTTGTTTGTTTTGTTGTTAAAAATAACCTAAAAATACTCATGTACTTCGTGTACACTGCGTTTTTTAGAACATTTTTGCCTAAAAACAAATCAAAAATACTCGTCATGCGTAAGTCCTAAAATATAAAAGTGTCAAGGCGACTGCATAATCCTATTTTCCCGCCTGGATGCAACGGCCTCTCTGAAACTTGTTTTGCCGTGGATTATTATGCCCTCGGCTGCTGTTTGGGCTTCAGCACCGGTTAATCCGCCTGTTTTGGCTGTTTTATGCGGTATTATATAGCCGTTTTTATCCGTTTCGATTTTCCGGTTATCATATAGTAAATAGCCTCCGATTTGTGCCATAGCTTCTTTTT
>JAJRPW010000191.1 GCA_024280585.1 Alphaproteobacteria bacterium | reverse complement strand
TTTGCTTTGATGTGACCGTAGGAATTCAAGGGGAATAAAATTTTAGCCTATATTTAATAGGTGAATTTTATGAATCCGAAGAATGACAACCAGTCACTTCAAATGAAAAATACTATAGCGAAAAATTAGCAACTGGCAATATATATAGTATCTGAAATTCCTGTATAAAAAATATGTAAATATATTGCCTTTTCATTACAAAAATGTTATAATATAGGCCTTGGATGTTAATATTAAGAGGTTATTATTATATGGAAATTTTAGAGGAATTCCTTAATTATTTAGGTACAAGCCCAGAGGCCACGATGTATATTGTCGGCGGGTTAACGCTTATTTTATTGTTTTTGCTTATCAGAAAAATGTTGAGCGTTGTTATAATTTTATTCGCTTTATCCATAGTTGCGGTTGCTTATGCTGAATATACGGGACATGATGTAGCTTCTGAAATAAACACTGTTGTAGCTGAATTTAAGAAATATCTGCCCAGCCAGGGTGATATGGATTTACTTAAAGATGTGAAGAATACGGTTAGTGACTTCCAAGAAGGGCAGGGCGCACTGGATAATGCTGTAGATGCTGTTAATAACGGCTCTTAGGGCTTATAAAATTTGAAAACTCTCCATTTTTGTGATATAATTATATTACGACAGGGGGTTTTATGGCAATAACCACGAATATCGTAAATTCTGGTCTCAGAGCAGCTTCTTTGCGCATTTCTACAAGCGCTAATAATGTTGCTAACATTGAAAGCACCTCAACACCTAAAAATACAGGCCCGTATATTCCACAAGATGTAGTGCAAATCAGCCAGGAAATAGGTGGAACTTATGCATATGTCAAAGATTCCGGCAAGCGGCCAATTAGTGTATTTGAGCCAGATCACCCTGATGCTGATAGTGGTGGCATTGTAAAAAAACCCAATATTGCCCCCGCAGAAGAGCTAATAAAATCACAGCAAGCCAGCGTTTCCTATAGGGCTAATCTTAAAGTGGCGGAAGTATATTCCGATACGCAAAAAGTACTTTTAGATATTTTTGTCTAATTTTATCTATGGCAAAAAAACATTAGCTAATTTCCTAAAAACTACCTATACTTCTCTCTTCGTTATACAGAGAGAGGATAAATTATGGATGATAATAAACAAAAGGCGCTGGATACAGCGCTATCACAGATAGAAAAGGCGTTTGGCAAAGGCTCGGTTATGAAGCTTGGGCAACAGGGTGCTTTGAAAATTGATTCTATACCAACAGGTTCGATTGGTTTGGATACAGCGCTTGGAATTGGCGGTGTGCCTAAAGGACGTGTAATTGAGATTTTTGGCCCTGAAAGTTCGGGTAAAACAACTCTGACTTTACATATAATTGCTGAAGCACAGAAACAAGGCAGTGTTTGTGCGTTTATTGATGCAGAACATGCGCTTGATCCGGTATATGCAAAAAAACTTGGTGTTAATACTGACGAACTGCTTATATCCCAGCCGGATAATGGCGAGCAGGCCTTGGAAATTACTGATACGCTGGTGCGTTCTGGCGCGGTTGATGTTGTGGTTATTGATTCCGTTGCCGCGCTGACGCCGAAGGCTGAAATTGAAGGTGATATGGGTGATTCGCATATGGGGCTGCAGGCACGTTTGATGAGCCAGGCCTTGCGTAAATTGACAGGTTCGATTTCACGCACAGGATGTATGGTGATATTCATTAATCAGATTCGTATGAAAATTGGTGTGATGTTCGGCAACCCTGAAACTACAACCGGTGGAAATGCGCTTAAATTCTATGCATCTGTGCGTTTGGACATAAGAAGAATCGGTGCGTTAAAAGATAAGGATGAAGTTGTTGGTAACCATACGCGAGTTAAGGTGGTTAAAAACAAAGTTGCTCCACCATTCAAACAGGTTGAATTTGATATACTTTACGGTGAGGGAATTTCTAAAACCGGTGAGTTGATTGATCTTGGTGTTAAGGCAGAGATAGTCGAAAAGGCCGGGTCATGGTTCTCTTATGACAGTATTCGTATTGGCCAGGGTAAGGAGAATGCTCGTAAATATCTGAAGGAACATCCAGAAATGGCTGATGAAATTGAACAAAAGTTGCTGAAAGCCGCGGGTGTGATTGAAGATGACGGTAAAGATATAAAAGCTGATAAAAAAGAGAAAAAACAGAAGGCAGAAGCTGTTTTTTAAGCCAAAAAATTGAATAATTGCTACAATTATGGTATAATAGTGTTATATACTCTTAAAAATGGAGGATAGGCATATGTTCATAATTATAGCATTAATATTCACTTTTATTATCACATCTATTATCGTTTTCGGGATTAATTACGAGTGCGAGCATACTGATGAATTTCACGGTTTTAAACGGCGTAGACATTAGACCTCTTTCATAACTCGCTGCGGAGAGGCGAGTGGAAGGAACGAGGAGCGCAGAACCGGAGCGTACACTTGTACGTGAGGATTCGAGTACCACAGTGACGCACCAATCGTCCACCGCAGTAGAGTTTCGAAAGAGGTCTATTAAGATAACAAATCCTTATTGCCGCCGATTGCGGTTATGTTGACGCTATAGGTGCGTTCTGTGGCAAAGCGGATTAGGTAATTTGGTCCGCCGGCTTTAGGGCCGGTGCCGGATAAGCCTTCGCCGCCAAATGGTTGTACGCCGACAGTTGCACCTGTCATATTACGATTTACATAGATATTGCCAACACGGACTTTGTTTTTTATATATTGCGCGCGCTTTTCAATACGGCTTTGAATGCCAAGAGTCAGGCCAAATCCACAGGAATTAATATCATCAATGATTTTATCCAACTGGTTATATTTATAACGTATTACGTGCAAAATCGGACCGAATATTTCTCCTGGTAGATCGCTTATTGAATCGATTTCAAATGCGTGTGGAATTACAAAATGGCCTTTATCAAACGTGTCTTTTTCGCAAGATGCGTTGCCAATGAGGGTATATTTTGCCTTCATGGATTTTATATAATTGTTTAAATTAGCCTTGGCATTTTTATCAATAACCGGGCCTATATTAGTTTGCAGCTCTTCTGGATCGCCTATTTGTAACTGCTCCATGGCTCCGGCGAGAGTTTTAATCAGTTCATCGGCGATATCATCTTGAATATATAACACCCGAAGGGCTGAGCAACGTTGGCCTGCGCCGCCAAAGGCGGAGGCTACAATATCATCAACTGCTTGCTCAACAAGGGCGCTGCTATCGACTATCATGGCATTTTGTCCACCGGTTTCGGCGATAAAAGGTACGATTGCCCCTGGCTTTATTGCCAGCATTTTATTTATAGATTTTGCAGT
>JAJRPW010000190.1 GCA_024280585.1 Alphaproteobacteria bacterium | reverse complement strand
TGCCAGCGTATCATCATGATTGCCAGCACCAGGATGAACGGTCAGGCCGGCCTGTTTGTTAATTATAAGAAAATCGTCATCTTCGAATACTATATCCAGAGGGATTTCTTTAGCCACCATTTTGGTTGGTTCAATTTCCGGAATGTTTATAGTAAAAATATCATTTTCCTTTATGTGATAAGAGCAATCTTCAAATACAGCATCGTTTTTCAGCAGATTTTGAGACTCTATCAGGGCTTTAATGCGGCTGCGTGATAAATCTTCTATTTGCGTTGCGATAAATTTATCTAGACGAGTTGTCTTATCTTCTTTATTAACTGTGATTATATGTTGTTTCATAGTGAGTTGTTTTATGACTGAAAAAGGTTTCAAAATTTTAAAATCTGCCGTACATATAATGGGTATAGTGCTTGTTTTCGGTACTGTCGCCTTATTTGTTGCAATCGCATTTAAAGTTAAAGCCGACAAGGTCGTGCCGAAGGATAACATAAGCATCATTAAAAGTGAAGTGAAATGTAACTATACAGATGCAAATATTTCTGTGCCCAATGAAATAGCAAGTGCAAGCACGAATAGTAATATTTTAACTATTATAACCAAGCCCCTAATTTTTGAAAAATCCCAGGAAATTATCAATATAGACTTATGTTCCGGGCAAATTCTTAGCAGGGTGAATGTAGTTGTGAAATAATCTTAAAAAAATATAGCCATAATAATCAGAGTAATATATGTTGCGCTTAGAGCAGCTATAGCACTTTTCATTTGAATTCCTACAGTCACTTCAAAGCAAAAACACTATATTGATTTTTAAGGCGATAAATGCAACAAAATGAAGCATTTGATTTGCTCAAAATGGGCAAAAACATATTCCTTACCGGCGCTGCTGGTGCCGGCAAGACTTATTTGCTCAATCAATATATCGAATATTTACAAAGCCATGGTGTGAGCGCTGCTGTGACGGCTTCTACAGGAATCGCCGCAACCCATTTACAAGGAAAAACCATACATTCATGGTCGGGTATAGGCATTCGCAATAGTATAAGCGAAGAGGAGCTGGAGAAATTACTGCGTAACTCTCGCATAAAACGTAACTACAAAAAAACCAAAGTACTGATAATAGATGAAATATCCATGCTACACGGATTTCAGCTGGATATGATTGATACAATCGCCCGTTATATCCTTGGATCCGATAAGCCCTTTGGCGGCATACAGGTCGTGGTTTGCGGTGATTTTTTCCAGTTACCGCCAGTTTCATCCGGCTCTATGGACTCAGAAAAAATCTTCGCATTTGAATCTAAATCATGGCAATCCGGTGGTTTCCATATTTGCTATTTGCATGAACAACATCGCCAGGGTGACGATCCATTGCTTACGGTGCTAAATGATATTCGCAGCGGTAATGCGGGCGAGCACACAAAAATTCCTCTGCGAACTCGCTATAAACGCGATCCGGAAACAGGCGGGCGGGCAACAAAACTTTATTCACGTAACATCAATGTCGATGGTATTAACAATCGGGAACTGGCAAAAATTACTGGCGAAGAAAAACTGTTTACCATGGAAACCATAGGGTTTAGCGCCCTCGTTGAAGGGTTAAAAAAAAGCTGCCTTGCTCTTGCAGAATTGAAGCTCAAAGTCGGGGCTGAAGTTATGTTTATTAAAAACTCTGTGTTGGGCTTATATGTCAATGGCACGCGGGGAGTTGTCGTCGGATTCGATAAAAAAGGCTGGCCTTTGGTGCGAATTTTTTCCGGTAATTTAATCTCAGCAGGGCCTGAAGATTGGAAATATGAAGATAATGGAGTGGTGCGCGCAACAATTATCCAGGTTCCGTTACGTTTGGCCTGGGCGATTACCATCCATAAAAGCCAGGGTATGACTTTGGATGCGGCTGAAATAGATCTAGGCGATGCTTTTGAGCCGGGCATGGGATATGTTGCTTTATCGCGTGTGCGTAGCCTTAGCGGCTTGAAATTAATGAATCTTAATGAGATGGCCTTGCAGGTGCATCCTAAAATTCTTGTGCAGGATCAATCGTTTAAAGATGCTTCCAAAGAGGCCTGTGAATATCTGGAAGGCTTTTCAGGTGAGGCCAAAGATGAATGTCATAAAATAATGCTGACGGGGCGGATGGCGGGCAGCACAACAAAACTGAAGAAAGGTGAGAAGATCAAAAAAATCCCGGCGCATATGATCACGATGGGAATGTTAAAAGATCGCCTTTCCGTTACAATTATGGCTGAAAAACGTGAGCTTAAAGCTGGTACTATCATCACTCACCTTGAAAAACTTAAAGGCGCAAGAGAGATTGATAATTCTGATCTGGAATATATTAGAGAGATGTTTTCAACGCAGGATTTTGATAGCATGTTCAATATGCTACAAAAATCCGATGACGGTAAATTAAAACCGGTTTATGACGAATTTGACGGAAAATATTCTTATGATGATATTAAAGCTGTCCGGCTTTTTGTGAATTAGTTGTTTTAACTCGTTGCATTTTGGTGCAATAATAAAGCGGATATACTATACTCCTCGCGAATGAAACTGTTGCATTAAGAGTTTGACATCTTGGTTCGTGAGGGGTATATCATACTAATCATAGGCAGAAATAGCTCGAATTATTTAGCAATATTAGGACTTACGCATGAAGTCGTCTTTTTGTTTGTTTTGTCGTTAAAAATAACCTAAAAATGCTCATGTACTTCGTGTACACTGCGCTTTTTAGAACATTTTTGCCTAAAAACAATTCAAAAATACTCGTCATGCGTAAGTCCTAATTATATAGGAAAAAGAATTTAGGAAAATGCTTGTAAACCAAGGTATATCAGTAGTATAAGGGAACTTGTGGGAATGGTTAGGAAGAAGGATAAACTATCTCATAACGTCTTTGTCGGGGGTTCAAGTCCCTCATCCCCCACCATTTCTTCTTATTTTTGGCTCAACAGTGTTTTCCTGACTGGTTGCGCTTGCGCTTGGGTTAACTTATCTGTATAAATCTATTATTATGATAACAGATAAAAAATTATTACAATTAAAAGACTCCTGCAAGGGCGAGGTGCCCCGAGTTTCATTCGAGTTTTTTCCGCCTAAAACAAAAGAAGGAATTGAAAATCTTAAGGTAAATATAAAAAAGCTTGAGAGGTTACATCCCGCTTTTGTGTCGGTTACTTATGGAGCGGGCGGGTCAACGCGTGAACTTACTTGTGAAATAGTAAAGTATATTAAAGAGGAAACATCATTGGATCCTGCTGCGCATTTGACATGTGTTGGTGCAAG
>JAJRPW010000189.1 GCA_024280585.1 Alphaproteobacteria bacterium | reverse complement strand
GCAATAATCTAAACGTGTAACCTTCATCCGACATACCTTGCTTCGTGAAAATAAAAATATAGCAGGGTTTATCCTCTAGTGGGTGAAAAATGCGTAAGTCCTAACCTTGTTTAGTACCGATTCCAAATGCGAGACGGTAGGAGGAACACCCGGCTTTGGCTCTAATGTGCCTATCCGGCGCAGACCAAGCCAGTCAACCAAATAAGCCCAACTCCCATGCTGTACGATAATCGGTACGCCTTTTAATGGCTCTGCCATTTTTTCCCACCGCTTGATTGCACCGTTCCAGCGAGTCATAAATGAGTCAAAGTTTTGCCTGTAATAATCAGCATTTCCAGCATCTAATTTCTGCAAGCGGTTAGCCAGTTCCTTTGCCACCTTTGAAATATTATGTGGGTTAGTATGGATATGTGGATTGCCTTCGGGATGAACATCGCCCATAGCGCGGTCAATTTTTTCTGGTATTTCAAGCCGTTTGACAAAATCAGAGGCCATGAAATAACCGACATTACCGTATTGAACGTCTGCGCTGCCGGATTTTTGCAGCAAGATAGGCAACCACGCTATTTCCAACCCGCCACCGGAGCAAAACACTAAGTCGCTCTTACGCATTGCCGCAATCAAGCCGGGTCGGGCGCGGATATTATGCGGATTCTGAAATGCAGAAGTAGCATTTTTTACCTTAACCTTATCACCACCTATTTCTTTTGCCAGCGATCCCCATTCAGGCTCACAGGCAAAAATATTAAATGCGGCAAAAGCCTGTGATGGAGCTGCAAACAGCAACCCCATCAATAAAATTACAATTGAAAAATTTTTCATGTTTACCTCTACGAACCTTGTTCTAAAACTTATGCGCGCCATGTGCGCCGATACTGATAATATATTGCAACATAAACTGATTATCCGTTTGGTTGGCTACAACATTATCACGATTATACTGGAAGCGAAGACGGCTGAACTCGCTGTTTGTCCAGTCTATCATGGCACTATTTATATATGGATCGTGACCTTTACTATCGAGCGCACTGCCGATTAATCCGGTAGGAACATCAGGTGCATCAAGGCGCGTATAACGATAACCAACACGCCATTGCTGCTTGAATTTATAGACAGATTGTGCGTACCAACCACTTGACGAATCATCAAAATTCACAAGTCCCGTACCGGCTCCGGTATCGGCGTAAGTTCCGTCTTCATTACGCAGGAAATATTCCCCTTGCAGCATCAATTCCTGCTGTTTGGAGTTACCCGTTGGAGACCAAGTATAACGCAAATCAGCAATATACAAATCCGTATCACCGATAAAGTTTACAGTCCCTTCATTGGTAGAGCGACCTTTTGATTCAGACCCAAGCCATGAAGCCCCAACACGCCAGCTTTGATTATCACCAATATCACCGCCTAGACGGGCAAAGGCTGAATACGAGCCAGCCCCTTCGCCATTGGCTGTACCGCCTGGAAAATCGTCACCTCGAAACACACCGCCACCTATTTCCGTGTATAGATCGGTAGGCAATACATAGGATAATTCCAAACCGTCATCGTTAAATGTTTTGTTCAAAAAAGCGCGGTATGGCAATGGCCTGTCGCCAAAATCATCGTAGTGACTGTGATGTTCATTCAAATAACCCAGTGTCCAGAATGCGCGTCCGGCCTTGGCGGTAAGTCCTCTTGGCAGCAATCCACCGCCTGTTGTTCGTACAAAGGCTTCTTCGACCTCCACCTTATCCTCCCCGCCTTCTTGGACAAAAGCGGCGGTGATATGGCCGTAAAATTTATCATCTACATTAGCCGATAAATTTAATTCAGACTCGCCAAGGCTTATGCCCTCCTTGACTCTCTCGCCTTCTTCTCCAATACCAAAACCCTTTATCTGGGATGTATTTTCTGAAAAGCTGGTAAATTTACCGTTCATAATAACGCCGATAGACGGGTTAAAGTCGTTATCGAAAATCCTTCGGCCGCTAGACATAATAGCAGGTTTGTCGTCTTCCTTGGCTTGTGACTCCTGTTTGTTTTCCACGTTTACAAGTTTAGCCTCTAGTTCAGCAATACGCCCCTCATAGCTTTGACGCATTTGCTGAATTTCCTTGCGGATAGCCTCAATGTCCGCATCCGATGCGGCAAATGCAGAAGTTGTTGATAATAATGTAAGTAAAGATACGGTTGTAACCGCACCACGTAATGATTTACGCATGATATTCTCCAATATTTAAAATATGATTTACAATTGGCAAAACACCCACCCACAAAATAATATTTTATGAAAGTGGTGGTGTATTAGCCGGAAGTTTTAGGGATAACCCTACGATTGGAGAAATACAGGAGGTGCGCGGGCAAAGTTGCCGCTTACGATAAATGAACCGACAAAGCTTGCCGTTGGTACAAAATAAGCGATTTTATATTCTTGAAAAACTACATCTATAGATACAGAAGGAGGAACAGCATCGCCAGAATCCTTGCTAACGGCGTAAACCTTACAATGTTTTTGATTATGCTTATGATCTAACGGCCCATATTCTGCAATATGAGCAGCCAAAGCCCCTTGCATCATAAGGAACGTAAACAGCATAAAAAATGCCGCAAATCTATAAAACTGTGTTTTGCTTATGTTTTTTACCACTATTAGCTACTACACTACGATTGAGAACGCCTCTTAAAAAGACCGTATTTTTCTATAAGAGTCAAGAAATATGCAAAATTTATTGACAAGGTTGCAAATAAACGACCTTGTCGTAGAAAGCTATAAAAACACCAGAAAAAACTAGTCTTCATCGTCCATCATGCGGCCAAACCGTGACATGGCTTGCTGAGAAGCTACTTTATTAATTGCTGATTTAAAACAGGTGATGGTTTCCGCGTTTGAAATATGATCGTTGCCGATTTTTTTCTTGTATCTCTCTAATTTGCTATGAAACACACCAAAAACCTCCTCCATATAATCATGAGGAAGCGCCTTTGTCATTTCGTACCACTTGAAAAATATTTCTTCCGCCATAGTTGCCTTCGGTTGCGATGGTGTTTTTAAGTCGTGGATATTACTCATAGTTACCTCCTTAAAATTATGGTTATCTCCCAATAAACACTCGAATCGGGCTAACCACATTAACAACCATCGGTTGTGAAGGCAAGAGTTTTATTCGCCTGAGGCGATTAAGGCGAAAACTTACATGCACTATAAAATAATTGCAATGATTATTGCAACCTAAAGGTGAAATTATTTTCCTGGAAATAGAACAAGTTAGTTAAAACAGTGCCTTCAAAGGGAAATCTCAATTGCCGGATAAAGAATAGATATTTACAGCCCACTAATCCTAACTTTACTTTTGAACTCAATAGCGTATTTTAACAACTGTGACGAGGCGTAAGAACCTCCCAAAGATACTTTTCGGACAAGTGTTTACGCAAAAGTCCTCCCCTATGTCGGGAGGGCGGCGAAATACAATAACCGCTTGCGGTGAATACGCTGCGAGTCGCTTTTGGGACTTTCTTAACCTCCTGGCACCAACTGGTGTCAGCTTGAGTTTACCTCGTTACATTATGAATGTTAACGGGGTAATTATGCTACAAAAAATTCTCATACAAAAAATTGCCCGCTTTACTTCTCTAAGCATACTTGCTATTTTCGAGTCAGTAACGAGGTGTAGTAACCTCCAAAAGATGCGTTTTGGACGTGTATTTACGCGAATGTCCTCCCCTATGTTGGGAGGGCGGCTGAATATAATACCGCTTGCGGAAATAGGTCGCAAGCCGCTTTTGGGCTTTACTAACCTCCCGGCACCACCGCAGGGTGCTAAGAATTTACCTCGTTACATTAAAAAAATGTACGAGGTAAAAGTGTCTAAGCACAATACCAGCGATTATTTATCTTCAATCCTCTTACCACGCACGAGCCACATCAGGTCTACGTCAAGAACCTTGGCTAATGCGTCCAGTTCAAAATCTTTCACATATCTCCTGCCAAGTTCAATATCGGATATTCCGCTTTGGGTAATATCAATTGCAAAATCAACATTAAGCGCAGCAGCAAGATCAACTTGTGCCATATCCTTGTCTACACGCGCTAATTTCACTCGTTTTCCACAGATGTTTGCTTTCTTCATTACCCTGCTATTCTTTAGAATTATTTTAGCGAGGGTAACTCTTATTTTGCTTGGGTGTATCCCGACTTGGGATAGGCAACCTTATTTTACGTTGGTTTATGCTATGTCGGGATGCAAAATAACGGACAATTTTATTAATTCAATAATAAAAAAGAGGTAGCGGTGACTGAAAGTAACAACAAATATACAGATCAAACCCATCGCATATGCCCGATTGACATCCATATAGGCAAGCGCATTATCAAGCGTTTCTGTGAGTTTGGGGTCATTGCTGTTTTTTGATTCCATGATTTTATTCTATCCATAAAAGCTTAACCGTCCAGTAAATAACAATGAGTTTTCAGGAATTTTATCGGTGATTGTTCAGCCTAATATTAGCAAGAAATAGTGGATTCTTGCATATTAAAAAAAGCTAAAACTGTTGTATATCAAGGGAAAAATGGTAGCGGGAGAGGGGCTCGAACCCCCGACCTATGGATTATGATTCCACCGCTCTAACCAACTGAGCTACCCCGCCACAGGGTTTTTATCAATTTTTCTG
>JAJRPW010000188.1 GCA_024280585.1 Alphaproteobacteria bacterium | reverse complement strand
GTCTGCAACTCGACTCCATGAAGTCGGAATCGCTAGTAATCGTGGATCAGCATGCCACGGTGCATACGTGCCCGGGTCTTGTACACACTGCCCGTCACGCCATGGGAGTTGGTTCTACCTGAATTGGCTAAGCTAACCTTCGGGAGGCAGGTCAACACGGTAGGGTCAGCGACTGGGGTGAAGTCGTAACAAGGTAGCCGTTGGGGAACCAGTGGCTGGATTACCTCCTTTTAAGACGTTTGAAGATAGTATATGTTTTTTAGCATGTATGATGCTTCTATTACCATTTTCAGTTTGGATCCTTCGGGAAAAGAAATGGATTTGGTAAAGTCATAGACTAAAAATCTCTACGTTGCTGCCGTCTTTGTTTCTCTTTTTTATATACTTTTCATTAAGAAGCTCCCTTTTGGGGGCTTTTTTTGTTTTTTTGTTACTCCCAATTATAAAACAAAAACCAGTTGAAAAATCACGGCGACAGTTTTATAATTCCCGAAACATTTAGGATAGGAAGTTCAATGGCAAAAATATTTTTCTTACTATTAATATCGGTGGGTTTTGGCGCTTATGCAGGGGAATCCGCGGGCGAAATGGCTCTTGTGACAATGGCACAAGGCGCTTTGGAAGCAATTGTCGGGTCTTTGGCAAAAGTTTTATTTTATGAAATTCTGGGTTTCCCATTCTTGATTTTATGGTTAGTCATAGGCGGTGTGTTCTTCACATTTCGCCTTAGGTTCGTTAATGTAAAAATGTTCAGACATGCGATCAGTGTTGTGCGTGGTAAATATTCCAGCGGTGATGAACCGGGAGAAGTTACGCATTTTCAGGCGCTTACCGCCGCAGTTTCGGCAACGGTTGGCCTGGGAAATATTGCAGGCGTGGCAATTGCCGTATCGCTCGGCGGGCCGGGCGCGGTTGTTTGGATGATGATCGCCGGTTTTTTTGGTATGTCAGCCAAATTTGCCGAGGTGACTTTGGGACAAAAATACCGGGTGATTGGTGAAGATGGCCGGGTTTCAGGTGGTGCGTTTCGTTATTTAAAAGACGGCTTAGCCGAAAAAGGTTTGCCTGGTTTAGGAAAAATTCTCGCAGTTATTTTTGCCATATTTTGTATTGGTGGTTCGCTTGGTGGAGGGAATTTATTTCAATCAAATCAGACGGTTGCTATTCTTACCGATAGCTTTGATGTACTCGGTGATCTGGATTGGGCAATAGCGCTTTTGCTCACTGTCAGCGTTGGATTCGTGCTAATTGGTGGTATAAAAAGAATCGCTGTGGTCGCCGAAGCGATCGTGCCTTTCATGGCGGCTTTGTATCTGGTTGCATCAATAGTGGTACTAGTCTTTAATGCTGAAAAACTTCCTGGTGCTATGATGTTTATGTTCCAGGATGCATTTACGGGACAGGCGGTTGGAGGTGGTTTGCTCGGGGTTATCATAAATGGCTTCAAACGAGCGGCTTTTTCTAATGAGGCCGGGCTGGGATCAGCGCCGATCGCCCATTCGGCGGCGAAGACAAATGAGCCGGTGCGCGAAGGGGTTGTCGCGCTTTTAGAACCGTTTTTGGATACTATGGTGATATGTTTTGTTACCGGAATGGTCATTACCGTTACAGGAGTTTATGAGGGCAATAGCAATGGGGCAATCAGCGGTGTGTTGCTTACCAGCAGCGCGTTTGCGACTGTTATTGACTGGTTTCCGAAGGTTCTTTCTGTGGCAGTTTGCTTGTTTGCATATTCGACAATGATCACCTGGAGCTATTATGGCGAACGTTCTTGGGAGTATCTATTCGGCAGGCGGACAATTGGGATTTTTCACATTATTTTCTTATGTGTCGTATTTTTGGGTGGTGTAGTTGATGATATATCGCTTGTGGTCGATTTATCTGATTTATTATTATTGTCAATGGCGATACCAAATCTGATAGGCCTATATCTAATGAGTGGGGTGGTGCTGGACGAGCTTGATTCCTATAAAAGAAGGCTCAAATCCGGAGAATTCAGGGTTTTTGGGTAGGTTTATATAGCAGGTCCTTAGCGGGTAGCCCCAGCCAACATCACTCGTTTTTTGCCGAATCCTTTGATTTTATCGACATGAAAGCCGTTATTTTGTAAGCCGCGGCGGACGTGCCCGGCGGATGTATAAGTGGCGAAAGTTCCGTTTTTATTAGTTGATTTTGCCATGTTTTTATAGAGATTATCGTTCCACATATCCGGGTTTTTTGCAGGCGAAAAGCCGTCTAAATACCACGCATCTGCCTTTTCATTTATATGCTCAAATGCATCATTTATATCGACGAAAACCAAGGATAATTGTATATTGCCAAAGGATAAATTCATCCTGCTATTTGATGTTGGAATATAGTTTTCGACTAATTGTGCAGAATATTTTTTTAAGGTGGGCCAAAGTGATAAAGATTTTACTAAATCATCTTTGCTCAAAGGATATTTTTCAATGGATATATAATGGAGCCTTGAATTCGTAGATTGCTTTTCCGCCCATTTTTGCCAGGTTAAAAGGAAGTTCAGACCCGTGCCAAATCCGGTTTCGATAACAGTAAAAATTTGGTTGTCGGCAAAACGGTCTGGGAGTTTGTTACCGCTTAGGAACACATGTTCAGACTCCTCCAGCCCACTTCCTTGCGAAAAATAGATATCATTGAAAATGGTTGAAACCAGAGTATTTTCTTCCCATTTTACAGGGCTTATGGACACAATTTCGCAGCCGCGGCTTTTAAAATTTCCGGCTTAAAAGGCTTAACCATCCAGCCACTGGCACCAACTTTTTTCCCCATAGCCTTAGCATTATCGCCAGCTTCGGTGGTAAGAACCAGAATCGGAGTGGTCGCATATCCACCCTCTTCACGCAAATAGCGAATAAGCTCAATGCCATCCATATTAGGCATGTTTATATCTGTTACAATTAAGTCGTATTTCTCTTTTTCTGCCATATCAACTGCAATAGCTCCGTCACCAGCCGTTGCTGGTTCAAAGCCAACTTCTTTAAGAGCCAAAGAAACCATATTACACATAGTTGGGGAATCGTCTACTACAAGGGCTTTTTTTGTCATTTTATACCTTTAGTGTTTTGTAAATTCATTTCTACGTTGTTGTTCCTTAATTTTATAATATCCACGTATTTCAATACGCTAAAATTAAGTACTTCTAGTAGCAATTGAATTTATAAAACACTATATTTTTGCAACCAGAAGTTACTGCATAATATACCTTAGGATGTAAAAAGCAAATTTATTTTTCGTCTTGCAGGAATTTTTGTATATTTTTGCAGGCTTGGCGAATGCGTTGCTTGTTTTCCACCATTGCTATTCGGACATACCCTTCGCCATATTTGCCAAAACCAATGCCGGGAGCAACCGCCACACCGGCCTTTTCCAAGAGAAGTTTTGAAAATTCCAATGAACCAATACCCTTAAATTGCTTAGGAATCGGTGCCCATATGAACATTGAGGCTGTCGGCACAGGAACCTCCCAACCAGCTGATTTTAAACCTTTTACTAGTATATCGCGGCGTTCCTTGTAAAGTTTGCGGAATTTTTCAACGCAGTCCTGCGGGCCGTTTAATGCCTCCGCGGCTGCAACCTGGATTGGCGTGAAAGAGCCATAATCAACATAAGATTTAATGTGGGTAAGGGCATTTACCAGATGTTTGTTGCCAACGGCAAAACCAATGCGCCAACCAGCCATTGAGTAGGTTTTGCTAACCGAAGTAAATTCGATTGCGATATCTTTTGCTCCCTCAACTTGCATTATTGATGGTGGCGGATTGCACTCGTCGAAATAAATTTCAGCATAGGCCAGATCAGAAATGATGTATATTTCCTGCTCTTTGCAAAACTCTACAATTTCCTTATAAAAGTCAAGGCTGACAACTTCAGCGGTTGGGTTGCCTGGAAAATTTAACACGAGGGCAACAGGTTTTGGTGAACAATGCTGCACAGCATCCTTGACCTGGTCAATTAACCCTTCTTCATTGACAAAATTTGGCAGTGACCAAACGCTGGCGCCGGCGATTATAAAGCCATAAGTATGGATCGGATAGCTTGGGTTTGGTACCATTATTACGTCACCAGGCTTGGTTATTGCCGTTGCCAGGCTGGCTAACCCCTCTTTCGAGCCGAGGGTTACGACCGCCTCGGTTTCTGGGTTTATAGTCACGCCAAATCTGCGTTTGTAATATCCAGCAAGGGCTTTGCGCAAACCGGAAATTCCGCGTGAAGTAGAGTAGCCATGGGTTTTAGGGTTTTTTGCTGTCTTGATTAATTTGTCGACAATATGCTTGGGAGTGGGGCTGTCAGGGTTGCCCATGCCTAAATCAATAATATCTTCACCGCGCGCGCGCGCCGCCGCTTTCATCTTGTTGACTTCGGCGAAAACATAAGGGGGCAGGCGTTTTATGCGATAGAATTCTTCGGTCATAGTTTTGGAGTTCATAGTTTAGTAGAAAAATGATGCTAATAACGCTTTCTTCTACCAGCATATCTGGATTTAGGCAATATTCTTTTGTGAAAACGTTTACTATCAATGGCAGAAAATTTACGTTTTTGTAGCGTCGCTGCTGGCGGATTAACAATCGGAGGGGCTATAATATTACGCTTATCAAGCGGCTCATCAGACCTTTTTTCCTCTATAAGTTCGGAT
>JAJRPW010000187.1 GCA_024280585.1 Alphaproteobacteria bacterium | reverse complement strand
CTGAATAACTGCTTAATTTCAAAATGCTCAACCAATAATTTTTGTGCGTTTACCATGTCACGGATGGTTATAACCGGAAAGTCGAGATTAAACGGCTTTTTTGTCGCTGGATTGATATGTTTTGGGCCGTATGTACCCATGCATCCGCCCAGCACATTAGCGCATATCACGAAATATTTATCCGTATCTAAAATTTTGCCGGAACCGACTATATCTAGCCACCAGCCGGGTTTTCCCGTCACCGGATGGTCATTGACGATATATTGGTCGCCAGTTAAGCCATGGCATACCAGAATCGCGTTGGATTTATCCGCATTCAGCTCGCCATGTGTTTGGTAAGCAGTTGGAAAATCAGAAATTTCCATGCCGCAATCAAGCGTAAGCGGCTTATCCCTCGCCAGATAAACAATGTCGCCAACTTCAATATTCCGATATTTTGGGCCGAATTTTTCTTTTGTTTTTTGCGTCATGTTGATTCCGTATTTTTAGCTGCGATAATCAGCATTAATGCTTATATATCCGTGTGTTAGGTCGCATGTCCAAACTGTCGCTTTGCCGCCTGCGATGCCGACATCGGTTGCGATTTCTACATTTTGGCCTTGCATATGCGCGGTCACATTCGCCTCTACATAGTCCGGGTTTAACTGACCATCTTTGGCGATTATGATTCCGCCCATGCTTACGGTTATTTTATCGCGATCGGCTTTTTCTCCGGCTTTGCCAACGGCCATAACAATCCGTCCCCAATTGGCGTCTTCCCCTGCCATTGCCGTCTTAACCAGAGGTGAATTGGCGATTGACAGGGCTATTATTTTTGCCGCTTTGTCATCTTCTGCACCCGTTACATCGATCTTAACGAATTTGGTTGCACCTTCACCGTCTTTTACAATTTGATGTGCCAAATCCAATACAACTTCGTATAATTTTTCTTTAAAATCATCCAGTTTTGGAGCGGATGCTTTGTTGATCAAGTCATTTTGTGCCTTTCCTGTAGCAAAAACAAGCGCCGTGTCACTGGTTGAAGTATCGCTATCAACTGTGATCGAATTGAACGATCGGTCAATTGCGTTGCTGAAAATTTCTTGCAGCACATCTTTGTCCATCACCGCGTCGGTGAAAATATAGGCCAGCATTGTCGCCATATCCGGCGCAATCATGCCAGAACCCTTAGCAATTCCGTTGATTTTTACCTCCACATCGCCGATTTTAGCGGTTCTTGTGCTGCCTTTTGTATATGTATCGGTTGTGGTAATTGCTTTTGCCGCATCTTGCCAGATATTATCGGTCAGATTATTTTTCAACGATGATAAAGCATCAGTGATTAAATTATCAGGCAATGGTTCGCCTATAACACCCGTCGCGCAAGGATAAATCTCTTCTTTTGGGCAGTTCCAATCTTCTGCAATAGATTTGACTATACGGTCAACTGAATCTTCGCCGCATTTGCCGTTAAACGTATTTGCATTGCCGGCATTTACAACCAAAACCCTGGCTTTGCCGTGATATAGAACCTGTTTGCCCCAGATTATGTTAGCGCTTGCGGTTTTTGATTTTGTAAAAACACCAGCAACCACAGTGTTTTCAGCAAGTTCTGCGATTAAAAGATCGGCGCGGTTTTCATATTTTATCCCACAAGATTTTGTTGCCAATTTTACCCCGTCAATGGGCGGCATATCAGGAAAATTTTTCGGCGCAAGTGGTGATATATCCATGTTATTTCTTCTTTTTAACTTTCTTTTTTGCCGCTTGTTTTTCCAATAATTCCACGGCCTGTTCGATCGTCACATCATCGACTCCGGTGCCATTAGGCAGTGATGCATTGACTTTTTTATGTTTAACATACGGTCCGTAACGCCCGTCAAATACAGCGATTTCGTCCCCGGATTCCGGGTGTTTTCCCACGACTCGCAGTGGTTCAACCGCTTTGCCTTTGACGTTTTCGGCGATAACGGTGACGGCTCTGTTGATGCCAATTGTCATGACATCGTCTTCTTTGAGCGACGTAAATTTGCCGTCATAGCGTAAATATGGGCCGAAGCGCCCGATACCGGCGGCGATCACCTTGTCCGTCTCCGGGTGTTTTCCAACTCGTCTTGGCAGCGACAATAATCCCATCGCATATTCCAGCGTAATCCCTTCAATGTCAGTGCCTTTGGGGATTCCAACGCGTTTGGGTTTGTTCTCTTTGTCGCCCTCTCCAACTTGGAAATAAAAGCCAAATGGACCTTTGCGAACGGTTATATCAAGTTCGGTTTCCGGGTCTTTTCCAAGAACCCGCGGCTCATTGGCCTCGGGATTGCCTTCGCCATCTTCTGCGCCGGACCCTAATTGCTTGGTGTATTTACAATCCGGGTAGTTTGAGCATCCTAAAAATGATCCAAATTTGCCCATTTTCAGGCTTAATTTACCATCATCGCAAGTCGGACATTTGCGATCCGGCTCACCATTTTCGTCTTTGGGGAATAAATAATGCGCCAAAAGCTTGTTTAATTCTGTGATAACTTCCGTGATTGTTCGCTCTTTTACCTGCTCGATATTGGCGTTAAAATCGCCCCAGAAATTACGCAATAAATCTTTCCAATCCATTTTTCCGGCGGAAACATGGTCTAATTCCTCTTCCAAATTGGCGGTAAAATCATATTGCACATATTTTTCAAAAAAGCTGGATAAAAATGCAGTAACTATTCGCCCGCGATCTGCTGCTACGAAACGTTTTTTCTCTATAACCACATAATCACGATCCTGCAATACGGAGATAATACTTGCATAGGTGGACGGTCTACCAATTCCTAATTCTTCCAGCCGCTTCACCAGGCTCGCCTCAGTATATCGCGGCGGTGGTTGTGTAAAATGCTGTTCAGGGTTGACTTTATCCAAGCCCAGCGCATCTTTTTCCTGCATAGGAGGTAGGATTTTGCCCTCATCATCATCCTTGGCGTCGTCTTTGCCCTCTTTATAAACCTTATAAAACCCGTCAAAACGGATGGTTGAGCCGTTGGCGCGGGCGGTTGCATAAGAGTCCGATGCCTTAATATCAATAACAACCTGATCCAAAATCGCCGATTCCATTTGGCTGGACACCATTCTCTTCCAAACAAGGTCATATAAACGATACTGGTCATTATCCAGGTGATTCTGCATGTCGCCAGGCTTTCTCGCAACATCCGTCGGCCGAATAGCCTCATGCGCCTCTTGTGCATTCTTCGCTTTTGTTACATATTCCCGCGGCTTAGCCGGAACATAATTATCACCATATTGTTGACCGATCAGTCCTCTGGTTGCATCCAACGCTTCTTTAGCCACTGTCACGCCATCAGTACGCATATATGTGATCAAACCAACAGTTTCGCCGCCCAAGTCGATTCCTTCGTATAATTTCTGGGCGATTTGCATGGTTTTTTTAGCGCCAAAGCCTAGTTTTCTTGAGGCCTCTTGCTGCAATGATGAGGTGGTAAAAGGCGGTTGCGGATTCCTTCTGGATTGTTTTTTCTCGATTTTTTTAACCGTGTAATCCTTGGTTTCCAGGATTTTTACTATATCGCCGGCAGCATTTTCATTAACGATGTCAAACTGCCCTAATTTATTGCCGCTTACATGGGTTATTCTTGCGATAAAGGCCTTATTGTTTGGCGTTTGCAGGGCTAATTTAATATCCCAATACTCGCGCGAAATGAACTTCTCAATATCGTCCTCACGCTCGCAAATCAACCGCAGTGCAACGGATTGTACACGACCAGCCGAGCGGCTGCCCGGCAATTTACGCCATAAAATCGGGGATAATGTGAAGCCAACAAGATAATCCAGCGCGCGTCTAGCTTGCTGGGCGTTCACCAGATCCATGTCTATGTCACGCGGGTTATTTATTGCGTTGGTCACAGCTTTCTTAGTAATTTCATGGAAGACAACCCGTTGTACTTCAACGCTTTTCTTCAATGCTTTACGTTTTTTTAATGCCTCAACAATATGCCATGAAATCGCCTCTCCCTCACGGTCGGGGTCAGTTGCAAGATATATAGTTTCGGCAGTTTTCACCGCGTCGGCAATGGCTTTGACATGTTTTGTCGATTGTGATGAGATTTCATAATCCATCGCGAAATCTTCTTCGGGACGCACCGAGCCATTTTTTGATGGCAGATCTCGAATATGTCCGAACGAGGCCAGGACATAATAGTCTTTCCCTAGATATTTATTGATTGTTTTGGCTTTTGCCGGCGACTCAACGATAACTAATTTCATAAGGCAGTTTTTCCATTTTCAAGATGCACGGGTTTATCTTATATATACAAAAATTACTTTTTGCAATCGTCACTTAAATTAATGCATAAAAAAGGCTCCTAAATAGGAGCCTTGGTATTTTTTAAGTTTTGATTTATCTAATTCACCTTACGTATTATTTTTAACAGTTGTGTAAGCCGTCATCCCCTTCCACCAACTCTTGGCCCGCTAAGTCTAGATTTAAAGTTATTCCATACTGATACTGAACTTTTAGTTACTACTTCACTTGGAACCTCAGCTTTTTTTTCATTTTGCTACTAGATAGCAGTATCCAAGGATACTTATTATAATGATGATTTGTTTTCTTGGATACTGCGGTCAAGCCGCAGTATGAAAGAGCACCGCAGTATGACGAACATAAACGTCTTTATTTAGTAGCAAAAATATCAATATAATTTAGATGCGGTTGCCCTGTTTGTAGGATAATCCTGAAAACGCTATGGCTTGAGCTCGATTTAGATTATCAATTTTTAGAGCTTTAAAAGATCGCGGACATGATTATAGTGATGGCATTGACAATATTTTTGTAAGAGATTATGGCTCCAAAAAAACGCAGGCGCAGAAAGGCGGTTAAGAAAAAAAATCCATTTTTGGAGCTTTTCAAAAAGAAAAGAAAGCGCAAAAAGAAATTTTCTCTTTCAAAATGGCTGTTTAAATGGCTGTTTATTGCCGGAATATGGGCGGCTATTGGCGTAACTATGCTGGTGATGTATTTCGCTTATGATTTGCCCAATGTCGATAAATTAAACGAGGATGTACGCACGCCGAATATAAAAGTCCTGGCAAATAATGGCGAATTAATCGCCAATGTTGGCAATTTATATGGCGAATATGTTTTTTTCCATCAATTGCCTCATCATCTGATTGATGCGGTTTTATCAACGGAAGACCGGCGCTTTTTTGAACATGGCGGGGTGGATTACAGAGGTTTGCTGCGCGCTTTTTATACAAATTTCAAAGAAGGGCGAGTGGTTCAGGGCGGCAGCACCATCACCCAGCAACTGGCGAAAGTCGTGTTTTTATCACCGGACAGAACCATAAAGCGTAAGGTGCGCGAGCTAATTTTG
>JAJRPW010000186.1 GCA_024280585.1 Alphaproteobacteria bacterium | reverse complement strand
TAATTCTTACACCGGCGCGTAAGGGGAGTAATTCTACACTAATGTTATCCACATCTATTTCCATAGAAACTATTTACATAACCACATGTTGTTACTATAAATAACTTGTTAGTACCATATGTGCTAGTTTTAGTTGCAAATTTCTCAGGTAGGGTCTTAATATTTTGCAGCTGGTTATAAGGGAGAAGACCCTTTTCGAAGATGTTTTTGTAATTTGGATATGTTGTCATGAGCGACACAGTACAGCTGTTTAAGGATATGGGACCCGTTAAGCTAGTCACAATGGCTGTCGTAACGATGTTAATCCTGGGTGGCATGATTTTTATGTCTATCCATATCTCAACCCCATCGGTTGTGCCATTATTCAGTGGGCTGGATTCCGATGATAGTAGTAAAATCGCCGCCGAACTTGAGGGCATGGGTATATATTACGAAATGCACCAGGGCGGCTCGCAAATAATGGTTCCACACGACAAAGTCCTTAATGTCAGAATGAACCTGGCCAAAGACGGCTTGCCTTCCGGACGCGCTAATATTGGCTATGAGCTTTTCGATAAAGACGATGCTTTGGGCGTTTCCAGCTTTGTAAACAATGTAAATTTGCTTAGGGCGCTGGAAGGCGAATTGGGACGAACAATCACCGCATTTGAGAAAATCGAAACGGCCAGGGTTCATTTAGTTATTCCCAAGCAGGATATTTTCTCTAAAAGAAAACAAGAGCCAACAGCCTCCGTCATTTTAAAAGTGCGCGGCGGCCAGATTATGGAGCGATCCGAAATAACAGCAATCAGCCATTTGGTTGCAACGGCAGTTCCCGGCCTGAATATCAGAAGAATTACTATTGTCGATGTCAAGGGCAGGCCATTTAAAAAAGGCGCAAGCAGTGATGATGACCCAGGTTTTATAGCCTCTAATAGCGAGGAATTTCGTGTCCAATACGAAAAACGTATAAAAAATACGATAGAGGACCTAGTATCACGTTCAGTTGGGGTTGGCCGGGTTGAAGTGCAGGTTTCCGCTAATATTGATTTTGATAAAATAACTATGAATTCGGAGATTTTTGACCCGGATGGCCAGGTTGCAAGGTCAGTACAAACCACCGAAGAACGAGGTGATTCAACCGACGGAGGAGGGGGAGGAGTTAGCGCGGGAAACAACCTTCCAGGAGGGGAAGCACAAACGCAAGGCGGTGCAAAAAACACTACAGAACGCATTGATGAGGTTACTAATTATGAAGTTTCCAAAACCATTAAACATCATGTAAAAGAAACCGGAACTGTTACAAAACTGTCGATTGCTGTTTTGGTTGATGGCACTTATACATTCGATGAAGAAACCGAGGAGTATAATTATAGCGCAAGACCAGATGAAGAGCTTAAAAAGCTAAAGACCCTGGTTAAATCAGCCGTGGGCTTTGACGAGGATAGGGGCGATACTATAGAAGTTATAAATATGCGGTTTTCAACTGAGGTGCAGGGTGCGGTGCAGGAAAAAAGATTTGATTGGTTAACACGTGATTTTAGTAATATTATCCAGACTTTGGTGATCGGCGTTGTAGTCACAATGATTATCCTGTTGATTGTTAAACCGATGGTTGGCCGCGCCTTTGAAATAACTAAATCAGAGTCCGAAGAGGTTGAATTGCAAGCAGCTTTGGCCGGAGAAGATTTAAAAGCACTGGCGGAAATAACGGGGCAGGATGAAGGCGGAGCGATAAAAAAAGAGTCTCTGATTGATATGGAAAGTTTCGAAGAGCGCATGAACCAATCTTCTGTCGGCGCAATTAATGATATTATTGAACGCCACACGGAAGAGGCCGTCACCATATTACGTGGTTGGCTGGAGGATGATACTGCATAATGGAGGGGAAAAATGGCCAATATAGATAGTTACGGAAAATTGACGGGTTTGGAAAAAACCGCCGTTATTGTTATGTCCGTCAACGAGGAAAATGCCTCAAAGATTTTTGGTATGCTGCATGACGATGAAATTAAGGAATTATCCCATACCATGTCATCTTTAGGAACCGTGAATCCTGAGGTAGTTGAGCAGTTATTTGTAAATTTTTCTAATGCCGTTTCTGAAACCTTATCTTTTGTAGGTAACCTGGATAACACCGAAAAACTTCTCGCTGCAACTTTAGGAAAAGACCGAGTGGATGGGATTATGGAAGATATTCGTGGCCCTGCCGGAAGAAATACCTGGGATAAGCTGGGCAATGTAAGTGAGGAGGTTTTGGCCACTTACTTGAGAACTGAATATCCACAGACAGTTGCCTTGATTGTCTCGAAGCTGGTTCCATCACATGCGGCGCGGGTTTTATCCATGTTGCCTGAGGATTTTACGTCCGAAGTTATTTTAAGAATGCTTGAGATGGACAACGTCAAAAAAGAAGTTTTAGATGGCATTGAGAAAGCTTTAAGAGCCGAGTTTATAAGCACAATAGCCAAAACTCAGAAACTTGATAACGATGAAATGATGGCTGAGATTTTCAATAATTTCGACCGTGTAAACGAGTCTAAATACATGGAAATGCTTGAGGAGCGCAACCCGGATTCTGCCGATAAAATCAAGAATCTTATGTTTACTTTTGATGATCTTAAAAAAGCTGATCAGCCAGGTATACAAGCACTTCTCAGAGTTGTTGATAAAAGTAAATTATCAATCGCTCTTAAAGGCGCATCCGAGGAAATCAGGGATATTTTTGTCGGTAATATGTCCACTCGTGCTTCTAAAATCATGTTGGATGAGATGGAGTCAATGGGGCCGATTCGCCTGCGGGATGTGGATGAAGCACAAACTATGATTATTGCTGCGGCAAAAGATTTGGTAGCGTCGGGCGAAATGAATATATCCCAAGGTGAAGGTGAAGATGACGAGCTTATATATTAATTTAGTTTCTAGTTAACAAGGATTCTTATAAATTGAAAAGATATGTTTTTGAAGATTTTGGTGGTAAAACACCATCGGGAGTAGTGGCTGCGGGAGGGTTTGAATCCGGCTTTAAAAAAGCTGTTTTACCCCCTGCCGCTAATGACCCGCCTGCTGCCGCACCCGAACAACCGGCAGAAAAAATCATAACTTATAGCGAAAAGGACTTATCCGACAGCAAGTCAAAAGGTTTTGAGGAAGGTTATGCGAAGGGCTTTAAAGACGCAACAGATGCAGCTGAGGAAGTAAATAAATCTATTTTAGAAACGTCCAATGAAATTGTAAAACAAGCTCAGGAGCTAATAAAACAAAGGAATTTGGGGCAGGAAAAACAGGCCAAAGATCTTGCGTCTATAACGTTGCGTATTGCCCGAAAAATTGCTGGCAAAGCTTTAAAAAGCGAGCCGTTGGTCGAAGTTGAGGAAGTAATTAGCAAAAGCCTTAAAATGTTATTTGAGGAGCCTAAAATACTGATTAATGTTAATGACAGAGTTGCTGGTGAGTTGACAAAAAAAATTGATTCTATAGCAGAAAAAGCAGATTTTACCGGAGTTATAGAGGTTAAAGGGTCGGATAAAATAGGGCTTTGCAGTTGTGATATTTCATGGCAGGGCGGCGGGGTTGTTAGCGACAAGGAATCTGTTTTCAAGGAAATAAATAGAATATATGAAGATTTATCTTGTGACTAAGCTACATATATTTTATTATGGCATATCTCATTTGTTATTAAAGCAGATACACTATACTCGGATGATTAGTTTTTATATTTGGAAGGAATATGGCTGAAGAAGAAGTGCAAGAAGCTGGGGTAGCCATTGAAGGTGGCGATGCCGAGGATGTAAATCTGGATTCTATATCGGATATTCCAGTGGAGGTTTCTGCTGTTTTGGGTAGAACTACCATGCCCGTCAGCCAATTGTTAAAACTAGGGCGCGGTGCCGTTGTAAAATTGGATAGAAAAGTCGGAGAAGCCATTGATATTTATGTCAATAATCGCCTTGTCGCGCGTGGCGAGGTTGTTATTGTTGAGAATCGTATCGGCATCACGATGACTGAAATAATCCGGTCCAGCAAAGAGTAATAATTTTGGAAGAAGCTTATCAAGTCCACTCTAAAACCTCTGATTCCTCCACTGCGGTAGGGATCGTCTTTGCTTTTTTACTTGTTTTTGCCGCGATATATCTTGGCGGCAACCCTACTGGTTTTGTTGACATACGATCTATTTTGATAGTGTTACTCGGAACATTTGCGATTACCGTGGCCTGTTTTTCTTTTTCAGATATGATGCACTCATTCAAAGCCACTTTTTTTACTATTTTTTACCGTTTTGAAAATTTTTCACAAGCTGCGGTCAACGCGATACGCATATCGGACATTGCCAGGAGTAAAGGGTTTTTAGAGCTTGATAAATATGAAGATCTCACTAGGCATAATGCTTTTTTGCAAAATGGTATTGAGATGATTGTTGACCATATCGATATTGATGAAATTGAGCGGGTTTTGGAATTGGAAGTAGCTTCGATGGCGCACAGACACGCGAAAAGCACGGCTGTTTTGCGGAAAGCAGCGGAAATTTCTCCGGCTATGGGCTTGATCGGAACGCTGATCGGGCTGGTGCAAATGCTGGGAAATCTGGAGGATACCTCCACAATTGGCCCGGCCATGGCTGTCGCACTTTTGACAACTTTTTACGGCGCAGTTATGTCCTATATGATTTTCCTACCGCTTGCTTCAAAACTGGAACGAAACACAAAAGATGAGCTTTTAATCGCTGAAATTTACATGCAAACGATCAAATCTATCGGGCGCAGGGAAAGCCCGCGCAAATTGGAAATGATTATAAACAGTATCCTACCTCCTATCGAAAGAGTCGATTATTACGAGTTAAAGAAGGGGGCGAAGAAGGGTAAAAAAGAAAAATAGCATTTTCGCTTTTTATTTTTACTAGGAAATCGAAGCGATGTGTATTAAACAGGATGAAGATTGACAACGTATAAATGAAAATTGGAAATACTATAACATGCGTTTATTAATAATCAGCGAATTAAACAGCCAGATAATTTCAGCGAGCAAAATCGCCAAAGATAATGGGGCTAATGTCACTCATATGCTGGATATCGAAACCGGGTTGAATAGTTTTCGTAGCGGAAAAAGCGCCGATTTGATAATGATTGATGTCAAATTTGACATTGCAAAACTTATAGAATCTCTGAATTCGGAACGGATTTTTGTCCCGGTTGTCGCTTGCGGCATTAAAAATGACAGTGCCCTGGCGGTGAAGGCTATTAAAGCCGGTGCGAAAGAGTATATCCCCCTGCCCCCTGATGCTGATTTAATTGCGGCAGTTCTTGAATCTATTACATCTGAAAAGAGTAAGTTTATTGGTCAATCGGCGGCAATGCAAAAAATTGTGCAGTTATGTAATCAAGTCGCGCCGTCGGAAGCTAGCATATTAATAACCGGACAGTCGGGCACTGGTAAAGAAGTCATTGCCAAATATATTCACGAAAAAAGCAAGCGCGCAGCTAAGCAGATGATTTGCCTGAACTGCGCGGCTATCCCGGAAAACCTGCTTGAATCCGAGCTATTTGGCCATGAAAAAGGTGCCTTTACCGGAGCAGTTTCCAGACGGATCGGTAAATTCGAAGAGGCGGATGGTTCAACTTTATTACTCGATGAGATTAGCGAGATGGATGTGCGTTTGCAGGCAAAATTATTGCGCGCAATCCAGGAGCGAGTGATTGACCGGGTTGGCGGCAACAAACCGGTTCCGGTGAATATCCGGATTATCGCAACTTCAAATCGCGATTTGCAGGAAGAGGTGAAAAACGGTAATTTCCGGGAGGATTTATATTTCCGGCTGAACGTAATTAATATGGAACTGCCAACACTTAGCCAGCGCCGGGACGATATAAAATTATTTGCCGATTATTTTATTGATAAATACGCGAAGCTTAATGGAGTTGCTGTGAAGCCGGTTTCGCAAGCAGCATTACAGAAAATGGAAAATTATAGCTGGCCGGGCAATGTCCGCGAGATGGAAAACGCTATGCACCGGGCGATTCTGATTGCTATGGGCGATGAGATTGGCGCCGATGATGTTGTGTTGACCGGTTCCCCAAGTAATGATAATAGCACTAATGACCTAGTCGGCAGAACCGTTGGCGCGGTTGAAAAAGAGCTGATTATAAACACGCTCGACCATTGTTTAGGTAATCGCACGCAGGCGGCAAACATCCTCGGCATCTCCATCCGCACTTTACGCAATAAGCTCAATGAGTATAAGGTGGCTTCTTAAAAACCGCAGCTCTTTTAACTGCAAACCTTGTCCTCAATGATTCACGCCCACCTGTCACAAAAATTGAAATAAAAACTTGACAATAGGGGGGAGCGTGTATAAATGGTGAACTATTATTTTAAATGAATTATAAACTTAAACAAAGGAGCAAAAAATGCTTTATAATGAGACAGAAATTAAGAACGCTATATCAAAAGAAGATGACTATATACACTCTAATGCAGGTAGTAACAAAGTCTTCGGCTCTGAAGCCACTGATGATAGCAATCCTGTGACTGAACCAGCAGAACCCGATGAAACAGACAGCTTTACCTATACTGATGCTGCCGGCAATAACATTATATTTACACCTCTAACTGATGATCTAGTTGAACCTGAGGACTTTGTTTTTGAACCAGAGGCGTCTGCTACTGTAGAAACTGAAGAAACCCTTGACTACTTTGTTATTAATGAACTACCTGAGGAACTTGCTGGTCTAATTAAACCAGAGGACTTTGGTTTTGAACCGGAGGCACCTGCTACTATAGAGCCCAAAGAATCTCCTGCATTATCCGATGAAACAGACCGTCCCGATAATACAGAAACTAATATTATAGATGATTTTGACCTTGGTGACTTTGACTTTGATCTTGGTGAAAGTGATTTTGATTTCACCCCTACACCAAATACTTATATTATAGATGATTTTGACCTAACAGCTATTTTCGATAATACAGAAACTAATGCTATAGAAATTTTTGATGTAACTGCAAGTGATTACGGTAATACAGAATTTACTCTTGTAGTAGGAGGAGTTATTGACCTAACTGCGGCTGATTTTGACGTTGCATAATTAGTTAGAGCTATACAATTTTTAAAAACCCGGCAGTTAATTCTGTCGGGTTTTTTTGTTGTGGACAACTACTAAATCAGGTTGCAAATCTTTTGAGAAAAGGGTAAATTTGTATAGTGTTTTCTAAATTTAATTACTACTAGGCGTTTGAGACGAGGAGCATTTTAGCGTACAATTTAGTACGTGAATGCGACAAGTTGAAGAACAACAACGTAGAAATGAATTTAGGAGATACTATAGTGTTCCAGGTAGGAATTATAAACGTTGCGCTTTCCCTGCAAGAAGGGGGATAAGAAATTTTTAACCTGGTAGCACCTCTAAAATGGCCGAAGAAGCAGCATTAAGTGGATCATTTTTTGACAATTGGTTAGGCAAATTATCCAACCACACTGATATAATGTTCGCTTTTGGCATTGTAACTATTTTAGCGATTTTGCTGGTTCCTGTTCCAACTTTCATGTTGGATTTTCTGCTTGCTATTTCAATTACATTCGCAGTTTTGATATTAATGACGGTTTTATTTATAACAAAACCGCTTGATTTCAGCTCATTTCCAACGATTTTGCTGATCGCGGCCATGTTCCGCTTATCGCTTAATATTGCATCAACCAGGCTGATTTTAGCCGGTGGCCATTCCGGCCCATCTGCCGCAGGAAAAGTGATCGAAGCCTTTGGCAGCATGGTCATGGCCGGATCGGTGGTGATTGGCGCGATTATATTTGGCATCCTAACAATCATTAATTTCGTAGTTATTACAAAAGGTTCCGGGCGAATCGCCGAGGTTGCAGCAAGGTTTTCTTTGGACGCTATGCCCGGAAAACAAATGGCGATCGACGCTGATTTATCCGCAGGTTTAGTTGATGAAAACACTGCAAAAGCGCGGCGAAAAGAGCTCGAAGACGAGAGCACCTTTTACGGCTCCATGGATGGTGCTAGTAAATTCGTGCGCGGTGATGCCATCGCCGGCTTGCTGATCACCTTCATAAATTTCATCGGCGGCATGATAATCGGCATAGTACAAAGGGATTTAAGCTTTGTTGAAGCGATGGAAGCATATACAACTTTGACAATCGGTGACGGCCTAGTTTCACAAATTCCAGCTCTGATCGTTTCCACATCTGCCGGTTTATTGGTTTCCAAAGCGGGTGTTAAAGGCTCGACCGATAAGGCGATTTTCGGCCAACTAGGCAGATTTCCACAAGCATTAGGAATGGTAAGCTTTTTAATGCTGATGATGTCATTCATGCCGGCGATTCCAACCATTCCTTTCATGCTGATCGCCATTGCAAGCGGCACAATGGCGTGGTATATAAAACATTCGGCAAAAAAAGAACAAGTCGTTGAAAAACAAGCAGAAACTAAAAAACAAGAAGATAGCCAAAAACAGGCTGCGGAAGAAGAGCCGATTTCAAATATCCTTAAAATTGATAATATCCGCGTAGAACTGGGATATGGCTTATTGCCTCTTATTAATTACGAAAAAGGCAACAGGCTACCCGACCAGGTTAAGGCGTTACGCAAACAAATCGCCAAGGATATGGGCTTTGTCATGCCTTCCGTACGCATTCAGGACAACATGCAGCTTGGGACAAATGAATATATCGTCCGGGTTAAAGATATTGAGTGCGGCAGGGGTGAGGTGCGCCCTGATATGCTTTTGGTTATGGATCCAAGCGGCAAGGATATCAGCTTTCCCGGCGAAGATACGAAAGAGCCGGCATTTGGTTTGCCAGCGAAATGGGTGTCGGAATCGACAAAAGAAGAGGCTCTGTTTCGTAACTATACGGTTGTTGATCCGCCAACAGTTATCACCACTCATCTTACTGAAATTGTTAAAGATAATATCACTGAATTACTATCATTTAGCGAAACCAAGAAGCTGCTTGACGGGCTGGATGAGGATCATAAAAAGCTTTATGAGGAGACTATTCCGGACAAAATATCCATTGGTAGCGTTCAAAGGATATTGCAGAATCTTCTATCCGAGAGGGTTTCTATACGCGATTTACCGTCGATATTAGAGGCTATTTCGGAGGCAACAGCCGGGTCAAATAGCATCACTATGATTACAGAACATGTGAG
>JAJRPW010000185.1 GCA_024280585.1 Alphaproteobacteria bacterium | reverse complement strand
GTTTTTTTACTTTTTCACTATCAACCTCAAAGCCAATTACGCTATATCCAACTTCAGAATATCGAAGCGCAAGGGGAAGCCCTACATACCCTAGCCCAACTATTCCTATCGTTGCATTTTTGGTGTTTATCTTCTGTATAAGGTCTGTCATAAGCTTGCAATGTTTTAAATAGGACTTACGCAGAACGTTGTCTTTTTGTTTGTTTTGTCGTTAAAAATAACCTAAAAATGCTCATGTACTCTGTGTACACTCCGCTTTTTAGAACATTTTTGCCTAAAAACAAATCAAAAATATTCGCCCTGCGTAAGTCCTATTAAATTAAGTCGTTGCGCTTCTTATAAAGATTTTATATGTTCCTTGCAATTAATAAAATTTCAAGGTGCTATCAAATGCAATTCATTGATTTACAAAGCCAATATAAAATAATTGAGGCAAAAATTAGCTCATCTTTACAGGATATCTGCGAAAATGCCCGTTTTATACTAGGCAGGGAAGTTTCGGAAATTGAAGAAAAACTGGCTGCATATACCGGTGCGGAATATGCGATTAGCTGCGCCAGCGGCACTGATGCCCTGCAAATCGCTTTAATGGCCTTAAATCTGGAGGTCGGGGATGAGGTAATAACAACGCCATTCACCTTCTTTGCCACCGGTGAAGTGATTGCTCTGCTTGGGTTAAAGCCCGTTTTCGTGGATATAAGCGAGGATAGCTATAATATCGACCCGACACTAATCGAAGCGAAAATCACCGATAAAACCAAGGCTATTATTCCAGTTAGCCTATATGGACAATGCGCTGATATGAATGCAATTAATGCCATTGCGGAAAAATACGAGCTGACTGTGATTGAGGATGCGGCGCAAAGTTTCGGCGCTGAATATAAAGGCAAAAAATCCTGCAATCTTAGTACTATGGCAACGGCCAGCTTTTTTCCATCAAAACCACTTGGTTGTTATGGCGATGGCGGCATGGTTTTTACCGATAATGAAAAACTGAGCCAGGATATAAAAATAATTCGCAATCATGGCCAGGAAAAACGTTACTGCCACAGTAAAATAGGGCTTAATTCCCGCCTGGATACTATGCAAGCAGCGGTCTTATTAGCCAAAATGGATATATTCCCTGATGAAGTGCAAAAACGCGCGCAAATCGGCGCTCGCTATACAAAATTACTGCAAAATCTTGTAAAAACGCCTGATATTCAGGATAATCAAACGCATGTTTACGCGCAATATACAATCGAAGTGGAACGCGATAGAGACGGATTTTGCGAGCGTATGAAGGAAAAAAATATCCCAACTGCTGTGCATTATCCACGGCCGCTGCATCTTCAGCCTGTATTTGCAGATTTAGGTTTTAAAGAGGGTGACTTTCCGATAGCAGAGAAAGTTTCAAAACATGTATTAAGCCTGCCGATGCACCCATATTTAGACGAAAAAACGCAAGATGAGATAGTCGCCGGAGTGAAAGAATGCCTATGAGTGAGTTTATAAAGCCCGTTACAGACAGAAAAATCCGCCTTGGTTTTATAGGTGCAGGACGAATTTCCCAAAAACATTTTGAGGCATTAGAGCAACATAAGGATAGCATCGAAATTGTGGCTATTTGCGATAAGGACAAAGCGCGCGCGCAAACCGCAACGCAAGCGCAAGGCGGTCAATATTATACGGATATTGATGCCATGCTGGCCAATGAAAAATTGGATGTTGTAACAATTGCCACACCAAACGGTTTACATCCAAAGCATGTCATGCAAGTGGCAGATAGCGGCGTGCATGTCATAACTGAAAAACCAATGTCTATAAGCTGGCAAGACGGGGTTGCCATGAATCAGCATTGCATTGATAGGAAAGTGCAGCTATTCGTCATTCACCAAAACCGATTTAATGACACAATAATAGCGCTTCATAATGCGGTTACCCAAGGACGTTTTGGTAAAATATATATGATTACATCCAATGTGTTCTGGACCCGTCCACAGGAATATTATGACAAGGAAGGCGCGTGGCACGGCACAAAAGATATGGATGGCGGCGCATATTTAACCCAGGCCAGCCATTATGTTGATTTAATGCAATGGATTGCAGGAGCTGCGCCAAAATCGGTATATGCAAATTTAAAAACCCTTGCTCGTAATATCGAAACCGAGGATAGCGGAGTTGCCAGTTTTGAGTGGGAAAACGGCATTATTGGCTCGATGAATGTAACAATGTTGACCTATCCAAAAAACCTCGAAGGATCGGTAACAGTGCTGGGCGAGAAAGGCACGGTGCGTGTTGGCGCAGCGGCGATGAATGCGATAGAACATTGGCAATTTGCCGATAAACGCCCTGGGGATGAGGCCATTTTAAATGCTAGTTATGAAACCGGTTCGGTTTACGGATTTGGCCATGTGCGTTATTATGAAAACGTAATCAACGTATTTCGTGGCAAAGAAAAGCCTTTAATTGATGGTGAAGAAGGCTTAAAATCACTTAGGCTTTTAACAGCGATTTATGATTCCAGTGCAAAAGGCGCACCGGTATTATTTTAACCCCCTCTCCTTTTGGGAGGGGGCTGGGGTGAGGGGTATTTAGTAAAATGTCAGACTTTTTTAAACATGAAACAGCTATTATTGATGACGGAGCAACCATTGGCGATAAAACCAAAATATGGCACTGGACCCATATTTGCTCTGGGGCAAATATCGGCGCAAATTGTGTGCTGGGGCAAAATGTCTTTGTATCTTCGCGAGTTGAAATCGGCGATAATGTAAAAATCCAGAATAATGTTTCGGTATATGACGATGTTATATTGGAAAATGATGTTTTTTGCGGGCCTTCAATGGTTTTTACCAATGTGAATAATCCGCGTGCGCATATCCAGCGCAAGGATGAATATCAACAAACTCTTGTAAAACGCGGCGCAACTCTTGGTGCCAACTGCACGATAATCTGCGGCAATGTCATTGGTGAATATGCGCTTATAGGAGCTGGCGCGGTCATTACAAAGGATGTCGCGCCACATGCCATGATGGCCGGAGTGCCGGCAAAACAAATTGGTTGGGTTTCACATTCAGGAGAAATATTAGGCGATGATTTATTATGCCCGCGCGAGAAACGTCAGTATAAAATAGACGATGCCGGCCATTTGCAGGAACAAAAATGAATATTCTTTACATAAATCATTATGCTGGTCATTTGGAATATGGAATGGAATTTCGGCCATTTTATCTAGCACAGGAATGGCAAAAGTCAGGGCATAACAGCTTGATATTAGGCGCCAGTTTTTCGCATTTAAGGCGAAAAAATCCTGAAAATCCGGGTTTTCAAACCAAGGATGATGTTAATTATTACTGGCTAAAAACGCCTTCCTATAAGGGTAATGGCATAGGTCGTGTGTTAAATATTTTTGCATTTGTTGGCAGAATTTTCTCGCAGCAGAAAAAAATCCTAAAGCATATTGAACCAGATATTGTTATTGCATCATCAACCCATCCTTTTGATATTTTTCCAGCATGGTGGATTGCGAAGAAAACAAAGGCAAAACTGGTTTTTGAGATACATGATCTTTGGCCGCTTTCACTTACAGAACTCGGCGGGATGTCAAAATACCATCCGTTTGTTTTGCTGGTTGGCGTGGCTGAATGGTTTGCCTATAAACTCTCGGATAAAGTGATTTCGATTCTGCCAAATACATTTGAACATGTGCAGAAATTTGGTGTTAAAAAGGAAAACTTCACCGTAATTCCCAACGGAATAGTCGTTAAGGACTGGGAAAATAAAGAGGCACTTCCCGATTCACATAACAATAAAATAGATAAGCTGCGGGCAGAAGGAAAATTCCTGATTGGTTATGCCGGCGCACATGGTGTTGCCAATGCATTGGCATATTTAATTGATGCAGCAGAACAACTAAAAGACAGCGATATCCATATTATTCTAATTGGTGATGGGCCGGAAAAAGAAAATTTGCAAAATTACACCCGGGAAAAAAACATCGATAACATTACATTCCTCGGCCGAATCAGCAAAAATGCCATACCAGAAGCCTTGTCTTTGATGGATGTTTTATATATTGGTTGGCAAAAACAGCCTTTATATCATTTTGGCATCGGTGCGAATAAAATGTTTGATTATATGATGGCAGAAAAACCAGTTATTCATTCTGTTAACGCGGGAAATGACCCTATTAAAGAGGCTGGTTGTGGTATTTGCGTTGAGTCCGAAAATTCAGAATTAATCGCGCAAGCAATCTTGAAAATGAAAGATAAATCTGCCAAAGAGCGTGATAAAATGGCAAAAAACGGCAAAAAATACGTTATATCTAACCATGATTATAAAATATTAGCTAACAAATTTATAAAGGCTTTATCGTAATGAAAATTCTAACTGTAATTGGTGCAAGGCCTCAATTTATCAAAGCCGCTACTATTTCCCGCATTATTTCAGAGCAGTATAATAATGTCATAGACGAGGTAATAGTCCATACGGGTCAACATTATGATCAAAATATGTCTGAAATATTCTTTACCGACATGAAAATACCTAAACCAAAATATTCTTTAAATATTGGCGGAAAGTCGCATGGGGAAATGACTGGGGAAATGCTGATAGAGCTTGAGAAAATCATGCTTGGTGAAAATCCTGATATGGTTTTGGTTTATGGTGACACTAACTCCACCTTGGCTGCAGCACTTACCGCCTCAAAATTACATATACCAATATCTCATATCGAAGCGGGTATGCGGGCATTCAACAAGCGTATTCCTGAAGAAATTAACCGGATACTAACCGATCATGTCTCGACATATTTTTTCTGTACAACTGATGAGCCAGCCAATAATTTACGCAAAGAAGGATTGGCAGAAAATATATATGTTGTTGGCGATGTAATGTATGATGCAGTCTTGTTCTATAAAAAAATTATGAAACCAACGGAAAAAGTTACAAATTTACCTGCAGATTTTTATCTGGCAACAATCCACCGACAAGAAAATACGGATGATAAGAAAAACCTCCAGGAAATTTTTGCAGCATTAGAAGAAATATCCCTGCAAAAAACAGTAGTTTTACCACTACATCCCAGAACCAGAAAACGCCTTGATAACTTTGATATTATCGTTGGTAATAATATTACAATACTTGATCCTGTTGGTTATTTTGACATGCTTTACTTGTTGGAAAAGGCCTCTTTAGTACTGACAGACTCAGGCGGGTTACAAAAAGAGGCTTATTATTTTAACAAACCAACCGTTATTATGCGTGATCAAACTGAATGGGTTGATTTAACAGATAAGGGTGTAGCACAGCTAACTGGAGCCAATAAAAATAAAATTCTAACTTCCGTGGAAGATTTGGCAAAGATATACTCTTTTCCAGAAAATTTATATGGTGACGGTCACGCAGCGGAAAAAATTGTCAATATTCTTGCTTTGGAATGAATTTAGAAAAAACTACAATCTTTCACTTGCGATAAAAACCTGCATTACCTCGCTATAGTAATCCATAAACCACATCATTGAGCCGGATAAGGTGATCATTAACACAAAGAATCCTGTAAGTATCTGCACCGGCATTAACACAAAAAACACCTGCATTTGTGGCATTAAACGTGACATAACCCCGGCTCCAAGATAGGTAACCAATCCCATTATTACCAAAGGTGATGCAATTTTAAATCCCAGCAGGAAACTCCCCGACAAGGTCTTTGTCGCCAAAGTGGCAAAATCCCCAAAAGGAACCCCTTCCCCCGGTTTAAACAGGATGTAACTATCGATAAGCCCTTGTAAAAACACATAATGCAGGTTGGTAGTTAAGATAAGCAATAGAGCAATCAGTGATAAAAACACACCAACTAGCGACCCTTGTGAGCCTTGGCTTGGATCAAATAGCATAGCAGCAGCCAACCCCATCTGGTGCGACATAATCATCCCAGCGGTGTGTATAGCGCCCATCACCATCTTTATAATCGCCCCGATTGATAGGCCGATGAGCACCTCTGAGCCAAGCAGCAAAAACAATTCAATAACGCTAACTGGCATTGGCGGCAAATGGTTTGCGGCAATGGAAACTACCATACCGGAAATACCTAAAGCGGCGACCAGCCGCGCTTTCGTAAACATATAACTTTCAGATAAACCTGGCAGCATAATCATCCCGCCACCTATCCGGCAGAAAACCAATAGGTAGGAAAAAACCATCGAAACTGTTATTTGCTCAAACATTCTAAACATTATAGTATTTTTGCGTAAAAGCACAAGAGCAAGGAAGTAGGTAATTTTTCTTTTGACATTTATAATGATAGCATGTATTAAAGCTGTCCTTCTTATCGTTTAAGGAGTAAAAAACAAGGGATATTTATCATGAAAGTAAGAGCTTCTGTAAAAAAAATTTGTGAAAGTTGCAAACTGATCAAGCGTAAAGGTGTTTTACGTGTTATATGTGACAAAAACCCACGCCATAAAAGACGCCAGGGCTAATTTAGCCAAGAAGCTTATCAAGCTCACCTTTGCTGTTTAGTTCGTATAAATCATCACACCCGCCAATATGTTCACCATTAATGAATATTTGGGGAACTGTCCTTTGGCCGCCACTTTTTTTAAGCAGCTCTGTTCGAACTGCCGGATCGGTTGCATCAATCTCATTATAAGAAACATCTTTTTGCGAGAATAGCATCTTTGCTCTAACGCAATATGGGCAGGATTGTGTGGTATATATTTCTATTTCGGCCATGATTTTTCCTTATTAATTATGAGGTAGCATCATTTTAATTTGAATAGGTTTAATGGTCAAGCTATACTCCTGATAAAAAAATATTATGAACCAACCTTTTAAAATAACATCAGAATATACTCCGGCAGGCGATCAGCCCACAGCGATTAAAGAATTAGTCGCCGGTTTGAACAATGGCGAAAAAAACCAGGTTTTATTGGGGGTTACTGGCTCCGGAAAAACTTTCACTATGGCTAATGTGATTGAATCCGTGCAAAGACCAACTTTGATAATGGCGCATAATAAAACCCTGGCCGCGCAATTATATGCTGAAATGAAGGGGTTTTTCCCCGATAATGCCGTTGAATATTTTGTCTCATATTATGATTATTATCAGCCCGAAGCATATATCGCCAAACGGGATTTATACATTGAAAAAGATTCCTCAATTAACGAGCATATTGATTTGCTGCGACATAGCGCCACCCGCGCGTTGCTAGAGCGAAAAGATGTAATCGTTGTTGCCAGCGTGTCGTGTATTTATGGCATAGGTTCACCGGAGCTTTATTACCAAATGACTCTTAATTTAAAAGTGGGCGAAGAAATAAACCAGATTGCACTTTTGAAGAAGTTGTCTGAATTATCTTATGACAGAAACGACATTGATTTTGTGCGCGGACGGTTCAGGGTGCGCGGCGATACGGTTGATATTTTTCCATCACATTATGAAAACAGAGCCTGGCGTTTATCATTTTTTGGCGATGAGTTGGAGGAGATAAAAGAGGTTGATTCTCTAACGGGAGAAAAAATTTCTGATCTGCCGGAAGTGACTATTTACGCCAACAGCCATTATGTAACGCCGCGCCCAACTTTGATGCAGGCCGTTGAAAAAATTAAAGTCGAGCTGAAACCACGCCTGGATTTCTTGCATGATATCGGCAAACATGTCGAAGCACAAAGACTGGAATCGCGTACTTCATACGATCTGGAAATGATGGTGGAAACCGGCTCTTGTAAAGGTATTGAGAATTATTCAAGATATTTATCCGGGCGCGATGAAGGTGAGCCACCGCCGACTTTATTCGAATACTTCCCGAAAAATAGCTTGCTTATAGTTGATGAAAGCCATGTTAGCGCCCCGCAGGTGAGTGCAATGTATAAAGGCGATCGCGCGCGCAAGGAAAATCTGGTGGAATATGGCTTTCGTCTGCCATCAGCAAAGGATAATCGTCCGCTTAAATTTGAAGAATGGGATGAAATGCGTCCGCAAACTTTGTTTGTTTCCGCAACTCCCGGCGTGTTTGAGCTGGATAAAACCGGTGGTGAATTCGTTGAACAGCTTATTCGCCCGACTGGCCTGATTGATCCGCCGTGCATAATCCGCCCGGTTGAAACGCAAGTGGATGACCTGATTAAGGAATGCAAAAAAGTTGCAAAAAATGGTTATCGAACTCTCGTGACCGCGCTTACCAAGCGTATGGCCGAGGATTTATCGGATTATCTAGGCGAGGCCGGCTTAAAAGTAACCTATATGCATTCTGATATTCAAACGCTGGAGCGGGTGGAAATTATCCAGGATTTACGCAAAGGTATTTATGATGTTCTGGTCGGCGTGAATTTGCTGCGTGAAGGAATCGACATTCCCGAATGTGGATTGGTCGCAATTATGGATGCTGACAAAGAAGGTTTCCTGCGTTCTGCAACAGCCCTTATCCAGACAATCGGCCGGGCAGCGCGTAATGTTGACGGGTATGTTATTTTATACGCGGATAAAATGACAAAATCCCTGATCAAGGCACTTGATGAAACCAAGCGCCGACGCGACATTCAAACCGCTCATAATACAAAACATGGTATAACTCCAAAAAGCGTTAAAAAAGCTATCCATAATTCTATTAAAGCCGAAAATAAAAATAAGAACGATAACAATGCAACCAAGCTTAAAGGCAAAGATTTGCATAGATATATTGACGGCCTTAAAAAAGAAATGCTGCACGCGGCGGCTGAGTTGGAATTCGAAAAAGCCGCGCAAATCAGAGATGAGGTAAGTAAATTGGAAGATGCGGAATTGGGATTTTAGATGAACAACATCGCAATCCTGCCCAAATCCTCTGAATTTACCGAGAAAGCCAGGCTGCTTGCAAGCAAACTTAACTTAAAATTACTGCCTCCACAGGATCATAGCCAACTTCCCGATAGCCAAATTGTTTTAAGCGTTGGCGATATCATCAGTTTGCAACCTTGCGGTAAAAAAGCCAGCGGGGCGGTTTATGTCGATTTCGTCAGTGGTGCTGTTGACCACAGGCGCAAGTTCGGTGGCGGCAAAGGACAGACCATCGCCAAAGCCGTCCTGGTTAAAAACCTCAAAAACCCTTATATAATAGATGCAACGGCGGGACTCGGACGGGACGGATTTATCTTCGCCAGTCTCGGTGCAAGAGTACAGATGATCGAGCGTAATCCAATTATTGCCGAGATTTTGCAAGATGGGCTGAATAGAGCGGCGAATTGCCCGGATATAGCCGATATAATCAGCCGTATATCATTATTTAAAGGCGGTGCTGTGGATTTTTTAGCAAATATGACAGAAAAACCAGACGTTATATATCTGGATCCGATGTTTCCTGTTCGCGAAAAATCGGCTCTGGTTAAAAAGGAAATGCGCGTTTTAAAAGCTGTTGCAGGCGAAGACCTGGATGCAGGTGAATTGTTCGAAGCGGCAATTAACAAGGCCAAACGCAAGGTGGTAGTAAAAAGGCCGCGAATTGCCCCGGCGATTTCAGACCGTAGAATTGATCTTAGCTTTGAAGGCAAGGCCAATAGATTTGATGTTTATATTAACCAGGGTTTCTAAGCTTATCGCAGGAACAGGTGTTTACCCGCTCCTCATGTTCATAGTAACTCTAAGGGACCTTTGCATAATTACTCTTAACAGAATGTCCGATAAAGGGTAGCAGGTTCACATAAAGATTGATTTATAAAAAAAGAGGAGCTGCTTTTTAATTAAAATATACTTAAAATGCTGGATTTCTATAGCTATTAATGCAAAAAATTACGCAACATTAACCAGTCAGGGATTTTATATTGGCCTGCCCATCATTAGCTGATGATGATGATAAAGATTTTATCAAGGATAGCATTTTTTTGCGTATTTGAACATCAGGAATAGCATAATAAGCTCTAACAAGGGTTAATACTTCCTTGTTGTTAAGCTTTTCATACTCAAAAGAAGCACCATCTTCCGCCAAGCCGCCAGCGTTGGCGCTGCTATCAACAAAATCTTCAAAAAAGTAAGATACGCCAACTCCCAAAATACAAGCAAATTCATATAACCTGCTTGAGCCTATTCTGTTTAGCCCTCTTTCATATTTTTGTATCTGCTGAAAAGTAATGCCAACTGCCTCGCCTATTTCCTCCTGGCTCATGCCAAGAATAGTGCGTCGTGACCTTAATTTTCTGCCTACATGTATATCTACCGGGTGTGGTTCCATAATTTACTCAACTAATACGATTGTCTATAGTTGCCTATTAAACCATGCGCACATAAGGTTGTGCAACGATTTTCTTATACAACCGTTAAATTTTTCCAGAATTTTTAATAAAATACTATGGTTTACATGAGTTTAAAGGGTAAAGATTATTTTCTAACAATCGATACCAACCCAAATATTGTCATAATTAATAGTATAATATGGTTACCAAAGCGACTATAGACAGTTTTTGAGCTTAATGCTTGTGGAATTTGTACATCAAGCACAGCTTCTGTCCCCAACTCTGTTTGCGCTATTATTCGTCCGTAAGGGTCAATTAAACCTGATATACCTGAATTTGCAGCTCTAATTAGCGATATGCCCTGCTCGACAGCGCGGACTCTAACCATCTGGAAGTGCTGATATGGCCCCGGCGAGTCGCCATACCAAGCATCATTGGTGATATTAATCATCAGTGACGGCTCCTGGCTTTCATTCACCACCTGCCCGGGGAAAATAGCTTCATAGCAGATAAGCGGGCTAAATGGAACGAACCCATCAATATTCAATGTAGAAATACCTCTGCCCCTGGAAAAATCTGTCGTACCATTGGTTATTTTATCAATTGGTAAAATATCTCTAAAAGGTACATATTCACCAAACGGCACCAGATGGCTCTTATGATAAAAATCTAGTATTTCGCCTTTATCACCAATGACATAAAGCGAATTCCACATTTTATCGATAAAACCATTTTCAGTTTTAGATGCGGTTAATGCGCCCGTGATAAGCGCGCCATCTTTTGGAATAACACGCCTTACAAGCATTAACATTGGCGAACTGTCTTCAATAAAATAAGGCAAGGCTGTTTCCGGCCACACAAGATGGGTGATTGCCGGGCTTCTGTTGCTGTAACTCATATACAGATATTTTTGTAAAATTTCAGAGCGGCGTTCGTAATCCCATTTTTCTTTCTGACCAATATTAGCCTGAAC
>JAJRPW010000184.1 GCA_024280585.1 Alphaproteobacteria bacterium | reverse complement strand
CCCTGCAAAAAGTAGAGCGGCTGATAATATTATTGTATTCTTGTTCATAATGTCTCTCCAACAGTGATTTCATCTAATTTCGCTAAGAACTGCTTACCTTGCGATAGCGCCCGAAAATAGCGGATTTGATAGTTAAGTAATATAATTTGACTGCGCACAAGGTTCAGAAAATCAACCTCGCTTACCTTATAGCCCGAAAGCATGGAATCAACAGTTTGCTGCGCTTGCGGAATAATTCCAGTGTCAAAAAGGCTGAATAAATCTCGTGATTTGGTATAGTTTGACGACAGGTTTACTATGCGCGATGAGATAGCATTTTGCGTATCCTGGCGTGAATATTTCCGTTGCGAGAGTTCATTTTTTCTTTGGCTAATGCCCTTGCTTTGCTTGGATGTCGCATATAATGGAACGCTCATATTAAGCATTACCGACACCATATCATCACGCTGGCTGCCATCAGCATTATTACCACTTCTATCGCCATAATTAACACCCACTTTAAAATCAGGGTAGTATCCTTTTTTGGCCAGTTTCAAACGAGATTGGGCTGCTGAGATAAGATTTTCATCTTTTTTCAGAAGAGGGTTTTTCTCACTCGCCTCTGCGATAAGAACCTCTACAGAGGCAATAGCTTCAAGCGTTTTATCTGCCGATTCATGCAAAGAAATTTGTGTATTAGCACTCTCTCCCATCAAAGTATTAAGCGTTGCCATTTCATTTCTGCGTAGGCTTTTAATCCTGATTTCCTGCTCCAGTAATTTTGAAAGCTCTAATTGCGCCAACAGAACATCCTGCTGCAAACCATCACCAACCTTATATTTTGTTTCAGCTATTTTAACAAATTGGCGCAGCAAATTCAGATTCGCCTCAACCACTTCCAACGAGCGCTCAACATAATAAAGCTCCCACCAGCTAGATGTCACTTGCTGCTTTAATTTTAGACGTAGCTCATAAACATTATCAAGCCCGGCCGCGGCCATATATTCAGCCGCTTTTTTCTTTAGCGATAATTTGCCCGGAAAAGGAAATGCCTGCGAAACGCCAAACTGCATTTGCGTCATGCCCTCTTGGCGAGTATCGAAATCATTGGCCGGTAGATTCATACCGTTCAGCGCAATGGTTGGATCTGGCAATGATCCCACCTGAGAGGGAATATCCTGCAATGCTTTGTAACGAGATTGTATCTGCGCGTAGTTGGGATTGCCTTTCAAAGCCACCTCAACAGCCCGATCAACCGTGAGAGGTTCCTCTGCAAAAGCTTCCAGGGGCAATAGCACCATCAGTATGAGCAATAATTGTTTCATAAATATTTTCATAGTTTCCGCCTATTCAGTTATACACCAGCCTTTTTAAAAAGCCATTTATCAATGACAATACAAGCAGTTAAATCACCCACCGGGTTGCTCTATTCTGTGTTTAGCTACATATCCATGCCCATATCCATTTCACCCTTATCATTGGTATGTGATTTCATAAACAAACGCTCTGCAAGAACTATGAGTACAATACCAACGGCGGCAGCGATTGGAACAAGAGGGTCACTTTCAAATTTCAGCAGCACAAATGCCACCAAAATTACGGTATCTAAAACGATAGCAATTAGCGGAATAACAGGGTTAAACTTCAATTCTCCACGCAAATAGCGAACAAGCCCCCAATGAATTGCGATATCCATTACTAAATAGAATATAGCACCAATTGCAGCGATCCGCGTAAGGTCAAATAAAATGGTCAATATTATTGCCAGCAATACTGTAAATATTAAGGCCGGATTGCTAACTTTCTTGCTCATCTGTGGAACCTGTTTCATCATCGACAACATACCAAGCATGCGCGATGCAGAAAAAACGCTGGCAAAGACACCAGATACCGTAGCTACTATTGCAATTATCACGGTAAACCAAAGTCCTTTGTCACCAAAAACCGGACGAGCAGCCTCAGCCAAAGCATAGTCTTTAGCATTTATTATCTCCGGAACTGTCAAATTAGCAGTAACCGACATTGCCAGAGCAAAATAAATGATTGTACAAATAAATAATGATATAATAATAGAGCGCCCAACATTAACGGTTGGATTTACAATGTCACCGCCTTGATTGGTTATGGTTGTAAAACCTTTGAATGCCAGAATCGATAGTGCTAGCGCCGCTATAAAATTGCCAATACCCGTAGCGCTATTTGCTGTTTGAGCGGCAACCTCAAACGATGGAATAACACCTGCCGACAGCCCTGCAATTGTCAAAATAACAAGGCCGGTAATTTTAATAGCAGCCGTGGTATTTGCCGTGGCCTCAATCACTTTATTGCCAGCTATATTTACAATAAATGCAACGCCGATTAAGCCCACTGCAAGAATTGGAACTAATATTGACGTGCTTTCTATATCGAATAATCTGAGAGTATAAACACCAAATGTTCGGGCTACGAGACTTTCAGAAATTACCATTGAGGCGTACATCAACAATGAAAACGTTCCTGTAAGCGTGCCTGGCCCATAAGATTTGCGCAAGAATTTTGCTATTCCACCCGAAGAAGGATATGCGTTGGAAAACTTAACATAGGAATATGCACTAAGCCCGGCAACCATAGCGCCTGCCAAAAAAGCAAGAGGAAACAATCCTCCAACCAGCTCTGCGATCTGCCCCATAAGCACAAATATTCCAGCACCGATCATAACGCCAGTGCCCAGTGACACAGAGCCAATTAGCGATAATTTCTTTGTTTCCTTTGTCATACCTTCCATAAGAGTCCCTTTGCTATAACAACCGCAGTAACTTTAGTCATTTCATGTTCCTCTATTACAATTTTACAGTCTTCAATCTCGCAGCGTTCAAAATCACCGAAACAGAGCTAAACACCATAGCGGCAGATGCAATAATCGGGCTTAGGAGCAGTCCGAAAACTGGGTATAAAACGCCTGCTGCGATTGGAATTCCGGTTGCATTATAGGCAAATGCGAAAAACAGGTTTTGGCGGATATTTCTCATGGTTGCGCGGCTGAGTTTCCTTGCTCTGACGATACCTATAAGATCGCCTTTTACCAATGTTATTTCGGCAGATTCCATGGCGATATCTGCGCCTGTTCCCATAGCGATTCCGACGTCGGCTTGCGCGAGAGCTGGCGCGTCATTAACCCCATCACCGGCCATAGCAACTTTATAACCCTCGGCCTGCAAACGCTTGACCACTTCGCTTTTTCGGTCAGGTAATACTCCGGCTTCGATCTCATCAATATCAAGCTGCCCGGCAACGGCGCGCGCTGTTTTTTCATTATCACCTGTTAGCATAACGATACGCAAGCCTTGTTCTTTTAGTGCTTTTAGAGCTTCAGGCGTAGTCTCCTTGATCGGATCTGCAACACCGATTAGCCCAGCCAGTTTGCCATCGATTGCTACTAGCATCACGGTTTCACCACGGCTACGCTGCTCATCGGCTTTGTCGGCTAAATCGGTTTTTTCGACATTTAAATGCTCTAGTAATTTGTCGTTGCCAAGTGCCACTTTTTTCTTATTAACAATTCCGGCAACGCCTTTGCCGGTGAATGATTCAAAGTCTTTGGCACCACTCAGCTTTAAGCCCTTGGCCTCTGCACCATCGACTATAGCTGTTGCCAGCGGATGTTCGCTGCCTTTTTCCAGAGTTGCAGCTAGCAGCAGAACTTCATCAGCATCATAACCACCCTCCACAACCACTGATGTGAGCTTCGGCTTGCCTTCGGTGAGCGTACCGGTTTTGTCGATTACCAGAACATCGATTTTTTCCATCAGCTCAAGACTTTCGGCATTTTTAATCAGGATTCCCATGCCGGCGCCACGGCCTGTGCCAACCATAATCGACATTGGAGTAGCAAGGCCAAGCGCGCATGGACAAGCAATAATCAATACAGCTACGGCGTTTATTACGGCAAATGATATGGCTGGCGCAGGTCCCCATATTCCCCAGACGATAGCGGTAAGCACCGACGCACCAACTACGACGGGTACAAAATACCCAGCCGTTATATCGGCGAGTTTCTGAATGGGCGCGCGGCTGCGCTGCGCATCAGCCACCATATGCACAATTTTTGACAGCAATGTTTCACTGCCAACATGCAGAGCAGTCATCACGAATCCGCCGGTTTGATTGAGCGTTGCGCCTGTTACTTTATCGCCTGCTGATTTTGTAACAGGCATGGACTCGCCGGTAATCATGGACTCATCTATGGTGCTTGAACCCTCAACAATCTCGCCGTCAGTAGGGATAGATTCGCCCGGACGCACACGCAATTTATCTCCTGCTTGAACATCGCCAAGGGGCACATCTTCTTCCGTCCCATCCTCGCGGATGACACGAGCATTTTTTGGCGCTAAATCCAGCAATGCTCGAATGGCAGAGTTAGTTTGTGAGCGGGCACGTAATTCCATAACCTGCCCAAGTAGCACAAGGGTTATGATGGTTGCTGCTGCCTCAAAATATACATCAACAATGCCACTTTTCATCAACATTTGCTCTGGGAAAATACCGGGAAAAAGCGCACCGATAACGCTATAAGTATAAGCAACGCCGGTTCCCAACGCAATTAGCGTAAACATATTAAGATTGCGGGTGACAATTGAGGTCCAGCCCTTTTTCATAATAGGCAATGCGCCCCAAAGCATCACGGGAGTTGCAAGCGCAAATTCAATCCACATGGCAGCTACGGATGATAAATAAGGCTCCATCGGTTTGGATGGAAGGTGATCGAGCATCACTAAAAGCAATACAGGCAATGATAATACCGCACTAATCCAGAAGCGCTTTGTCATATCATCAAGCTCGGTAGTATCCTCATCGCCTTCAGGCAAAGCTTTTGGCTCTAATGCCATACCGCATTTTGGGCAACTTCCTGGGCCAACCTGCTCGATTTCCAGATGCATCGGGCAGGTATATATTGTGCCTTTAGGGACGTTATGATTGGCCGCGCCTTCTTTTGTATCAAGATATTGCTCAGGCGACTGCGTAAATTTTCCAAGGCACTTGCTGCTACAAAAATGATACTCCTGCTTCTTGAATGTAAAATGATGCTCGGTTTTGCCTGCATCAACATCCATGCCGCATACAGGGTCTTTTACGCCTGTTTTATGGCAGTCCATCTTTTCTTTTTTATCCGCGCAGCAGCATGAATGCTCTTTATTGTGAGTAGTCATAATTATTTCTCACTAAACGTTTTCACAGTAAGGTTATTTAGACACACCACTAAAATGTGAATGCCCGCCGCCGCTGTGTCCACCGCCTCCGCTTGAAGAACCCATATCAGCGCAAGCAGTTAAAAAGCCTGCCAGGGCAAGAACGGCAAAAACTTTTGTTAATTGTGATTTCATTTTAATACTCCATGATTATTGTTTTAGTAAGGTTAAAGAATTTTCTACATAGTCATATATTCAGAGTAGACACCATCGGTAACTTGGTAAATAACGAACGGGCCTTGTTTGCGGCCTGGCATTCCAGGTGTACCGATTGGCATTCCCGGCAAAGCAATACCGTCAATATCTGGCTGTTCTCTCAGCAGTTTATTTACAGCCTCAATAGGAACGTGACCTTCAACAAAATACTTGCCGACAACAGTAGTATGGCACGAGCGCATTTGGGCAGGGATATTATATTTATCCTTTACAACACCAACGTCACTCATATCGGTCGCCTTAACCTGAAACCCATCTTGCCCTAATGCCGATGCATATCCCTTGCAACATCCACAAGTCGGAGATTTGAAGATTTGTACTGATTGTTTTATTTCTTTAGCAACACTCACGGTTTTTTGTTCGCTTATATTTGGTTTTGATACAAAAATAGCAACTACAAATAAGGCTAAAACTCCAACCGTAACAAGAACTATCTTTTTGCTCATTTTTTATCCTTTAATTATAATTAATGATCGCCGCCGTCATCATGTGGGGCTTCTTCTTTGCTGCCAGATTCCTGATGCCCTCCAGTACTTTCTCCGCCCTCGGAATGGCTATCGTGCCCACCACCGCCTTCGGCTTGCGGCAATGACATAACACCCAAACCATAGCGATAAACTGCTTCGCCGCCTTTATATCCGGTAGTTGCCAACAACACAGATGCAATGGCTAATACAGCCAGGAAGGGAACTCCAACCCGGAGTGTTTTGCGATAGCCGGCCAGCGACCATATGGCAATAACTCCAAATAAAGCAGCAGTTACAAACGCCCAGTTGCGATGATCGGTCATCGCGGCGTGCGACGGTGCATCGTGGGTGACAGTGTTATATGCATCCCATCCGGCGAGTAGGGTTAAAATAGTAATACCCGCACCAATCCATAAATTGATATGAGCCACCCGCAGAAGTGTTTTACTCCAGGATTGCCCGGAAAAAATGCCGCCTGCAAAGAACAGACCCGTTGAAGTGGCAAACAGTGCAATAGTAAAATGCACTAATACCGGATGCCAGTTTGGTATAATTTCAATCATAATGTTTTTGCTCCAAATTTATTCCCCTTATACGCATAAAAAAGGGTTGCCCCTCAAAAAAACTCATGTTTTTTACCAAACCTGTATTGATTGCTTTAAAGTGGGTAAGTTGCAAGCGTTTTTTCTGTTTATATTTACCTCCAATATACCGTTGTTGTCAATATACGTTGAAAGTTTTCTATAAATACGCACTGAAAACTTTCAACTTTTTCTCTGGATTTAGTAGCTATATTTGTTACGAAGTATGGTTCTGATTTTGTATAAAAAAGGGGAATTACCAGACACACAGTGGTTGATACAAAATGTTCAGGGCGAGTTACAGAAATTTGATTATTCGGGTGACAGAAAATCTCTAAAACAGAATATTTTTATCGTTCTTGTTTTTTCCACTAATTTCTATATTTTCTATAGCTTCATTCCAAATATAGTGAGGCTATTGTATGGGCGATGATATTATAACCATTAAAGAAGTGGCGGCATATCTTAAGATTAAGGATAAAACCGCCTATGTTCTTGTGGCTAAGGGGGTAATTCCTGGGTTTAAGGTTGGTGGCTCATGGCGTTTTGATAAAGCCGATATTGAAGAGTGGATTGTAAATCAGAAGAAGGCGCATAAATAAAAATTATGGATATCATTGATAATATAAACCACCTTTTGGGTGATGATATAAAAAGAACGATTAAAAAGGGCTCTGCCCTTAAAATCGCCGCGTCTTGTTTTTCTATTTATGCATTTGAAGCTCTAAAAGATGAATTACAAAAAATTGAATCTTTGGAGTTTATATTCACTTCGCCAACATTTGTGCCAGATGAATCATCTGACAAAATAAAAAAAGAACACCGTAGGTTCTACATTCCAAAAGCTGAACGGGAACGCAACTTTTATGGCAGTGACTTTGAAATACAACTTAGGAACAAGCTTAATCAGCGAGCGATTGCAAAAGAATGTGCAGATTGGATAAAAGAAAAAGCCACCTTTAGATCTAACAGTGGAAAATCACCAATGCAGCAATTCGCGTGCATTAAAAATATTGATGAACAATCTGTATATTTACCTCTTCATGGTTTTACCGCTGTTGATTTGGGCTATCAGCAGGGTGACGCTGTTTCAAATATAGTTACAAAACTTAATGAACCAGAAAGCACGCAGGCATATCTTAGCCTTTTTAATCAGATATGGAATGATCCAGAAAAAATTGAAGATGTTACTAGTAGGTTATGTGAGCATATTGCATCTGTTTACAAAGAAAACTCTCCTGAGCAAATTTACTTCCTTATGCTCTATAATATTTTTAACGAGTTTCTTGAGGATATTAACGAGGACGTACTACCAAATGATTTAACTGGATACAAAGATAGTCTAATTTGGAATAAGCTTTATAATTTCCAGCAAGATGGTGCTACAGGGATTATCAATAAACTAGAAACATATAATGGCTGTATTCTGGCAGATAGCGTTGGTTTAGGTAAAACATTCACAGCCCTTGCTGTTGTTAAATATTATGAGCTAAGGAATAAATCTGTACTTGTCCTATGTCCCAAAAAGCTAGCAAATAACTGGCTCAATTACAATAGAAACCTCAAAACTAATATTTTTTCTAAGGATAGATTTAATTATGATGTTCTTTGTCATACAGACTTGCAAAGAACTAGCGGTGAATCATTCGGCACGCCACTAGATCGCATAAACTGGGGGAACTACGATCTTGTCGTGATAGATGAATCGCATAACTTCCGCAATAATGATGCTTTTAAGGACAAGGAAACCCGCTATCAGAAACTAATGAATTCCGTAATTAAGGAAGGCGTTAAAACAAAAGTTCTAATGCTATCAGCAACGCCGGTAAATAATAGGTTTAATGACCTAAAAAACCAGCTTTCTCTAGCATATGAAGGCGATACATCTAATATTAATAGCCGACTAAAAACCACAAAAGGCATTGATGAGATTTTCCGTAAAGTGCAAGCAACATTTAATACTTGGGCAAAACTTCCACCTGAAGAACGCACAACTGAAGAAATATTAAAATCTTTAGATTTTGATTTCTTTGAATTACTAGATAGCGTTACGATAGCCAGATCACGCAAACATATACAAACATTTTATGATACGGCAGAGATTGGTACATTTCCTAAGCGTGAAAAACCTATTTCATATCACAGCCCATTAACCAGCAGAGATGATGTGATGGGCTTTAATGATATTTTTGCTCAGCTAAAGCCTAGCCGTAAGGTGCAAGATGCATTTGCGGCACAGATTAAAAAGATAGTCTGGCAATATAAGCTCGCGCCAAAAACTACAAATCTATCAGAAACTGCAAAAGTCAAAGAAATAGAGATTTTTGAGATTCCATTAAAAACAGAAAAGCTGGATACAAACCTTCTGCGTTATATAGACAAAGCCATTGCCCACCCGATAATTTACCAGCTTAAATTTGGCAATAAGATTAAAATAGCAGCAGCATATAAGCGTCCGAATGATGCCGATGCGAGCAAGTGGGTGATTGGTGATACTTATTTCTGCACAGATTGGCAGGCAGAAGATAAAAAACAACAAAAACTTCCTGTTGTGCTGGACTTAGGCAGTTTATACGAGCATTTGTTGCGTGAGATTATGCCATTGCCAGCAAAAGCAGGCGAGAGCATGGAAGAGCATATAAAGCGTGTGGAGCATGTGTTGTCTAAGGAAAAAGAACAGAAAATATTAGAATTACGCCTTGCACGAATAAAACAGTTTAACCGCAAGGTAGAATTGAATTCACAGCTGAAAATGCTGGATAAGGATATAAAACAATTGAGGAAAAATAATGACTGAAATTTTTGAAAAGCTGGATTTGCAAACACCAGATTTTGTGGATGAAAATATCGCCAAGCTGGCGGAGTTATTCCCTAATTGTGTGACTGAAAAGCTGGGTGATAAAGGCGAGCTGGAGCATGCGATTGATTTTGATGCTCTGCGTCAGGAATTCTCAAGCTCAATTGTTGAAGGTCCTGCCGAGCGTTATAGCCTCAACTGGCCTGGTAAGCGCAAGGCACTGGTTGCCGCCAATACACCGATTAATAAAACCCTGCGTCCGTGTCGCAAGGAGAGTGTGGAGTTTGACAGCACCAAAAACATATTCATTGAGGGTGATAATCGTGATGCACTGAAATTGCTGCAAGAAACCTATCTCGGCAAAATCAAAATGATCTATATCGATCCGCCATATAATACAGGTAATGATTTTATTTATAACGATAATTTTACGGCTGATAAGCAAGAATATGATGAAGCATCAGAACAGAAAGATGAAGAAGGTGGCAGGTTAGTTGCTAATCCAGATAGTAATGGTCGCTTTCATTCTGATTGGTTGAGTATGATTTATCCACGGTTAAAAAGAGCGCAGTCCTTACTTGACGAAGATGGCATTATTTTTATTTCTATTGCAGACCATGAAATTCATAATTTGCGTAAAATGTGCGATGAAATATTCGGAGAAAATAATTTCATAGCCTGTTTTTTATGGAAGAAGAAAGGGACAACCTCAAATGTTAAAGATGCTCAGGTAAGCTCTCAAACTGATTATCAATTATGTTATGGGCGGTCAAAGAACGCTAAAATAAAACAGAGATTTCGAGCTTCTAGCGATAGGAACTATCCTCATGTGGATGAGGATGGAAGTTATAGAACTACAGTTATAGAGAAAAAGGATTCAGGGGCTTATAAACGTGACACAATGAAGTTTGAAATAATAGGGCATAAACCACGACTTGGAAAAAGATGGCAGATTGGAATTGAAACAGCAAAAGAGTTAGAGAATAAAAATAGGTTTATTTGGGATGGAGAAAAAATATTACAAAAAATATATAATTTTGAAGATAATGATACATACTCTGCACAACCAAATATTTTAGATAATTGCGGAACTAGTGCTTCTGGTTCGGAGCTTGTCAACGATACTTTGTTTGCCATCCCCGAGTTATTCGACAACCCAAAACCTGTAGAGTTACTCTCACACTTATCTAACATAACTTTAGAAAATGACGGCACTATATTAGATTTTTTCTGCGGCTCTGGAACAACAGCCCATGCAGTTATGCAACTCAACGCTGAAGATGGTGGAAATCGTAAATGCATATCTGTGCAGTTGCCAGAAATAACTGATGAGAAATCAGAAGCCTTCAAAGCTGGTTATAAAAACATCGCTGAAATCGCCAAAGAACGCATCCGCCGAGCGGGCAAGAAAATCAAGGAAGATAATGCTGGTAAAGAAGGTATTGAAAATCTGGATATAGGTTTTCGTGTGTTCAAAATTGATAGCTCCAACATGGAGGATGTGCATCTTACACCTGATGATACCAAGCTGGAATTATTTGATGCGTTAGAGGGCAATATCAAACAAGATCGTTCATCTGAAGATTTGCTATTCCAAGTATTGCTAGATTGGGGTGTGGATTTATCACTATCCATTGAACACACCGAGATTGATGGCAAGCAGGTATTTTTCGTAGATAATAACGCACTAGCCGCTTGTTTTGATAAAGATATCAACGAAGAGTTCGTCACAAAACTAGCAGAACGCCAACCCCTGCGTGTCGTTTTCCGTGATGATGGTTTCGCAAACGATGCTGTAAAAATCAACATAGAACAAATCTTCAAACTTAAATCACCAGCAACCGACATCAAGGTTATTTAGGAGAAAATTATGGATACAACAGAACTACAAGCCAAGCTGGATAGCTTAATTGCCGAGTGGGAAAATGAGGTTATTGAATTCAAGCAGGCTGGAGAGAGCTTCTCTACCAATGATATTGGCAAATATTTCTCTGCCCTGTCGAATGAGGCAAATCTGCGTTCTGTTGAAAATGCGTGGCTAGTGTTTGGTGTATCTGATGCAAAAAATATTGTTGGTACAGATTATCGCCCAGAGCCAGATCGCCTTCAAAGCCTTAAAATGCAAATTGCAGATGATACTGAGCCAAGCATTGCTTTCCGTAATATTTATGAATTACCACATGAAAATGGGCGTGTGATTTTATTTGAGATTCCACCAGCACCTCGTGGAATACCCATCGCATGGAAAGGGCATTATTATGCTCGGGCAGGTGAAAGTTTGGTTGCTATACCCCTCACGAACCAAGTTGTAGTTTTTTATCATCAATCATCTGAAAATTATCATTGATAGTGTCCTGTAAACTCCACGCAATATGAGGTAGTTTTTTGTCAAAAAACCAATTAATTTTCTGTCGAAATTCTTTTGCCGATGCGAAGTAGTGATTGTTTGACACATGTTCGTGCATAATTTTCCATAATCGTTCAATCGGGTTTAAATTTGGGCTATATGGGGGTAGCAGATGTATTACAATTCGACAATCTTCTGTGGCAACAAATTCCTTAACCTCAGCACTCCTGTGATAGCTGGCCTGATCCAGAATTAGGTGGATTTTAGGAGCGGATGGATAGGATTTCTGCACTATTTTGAAGAACTCAACCATTGATGCACTATTAATAGTCTCGAATTGCTGACTGATAACTTTCATGTCTTCAAGGTTGATTGCACCAGCTATATTGAGCCTGGTTCGTGACGCACTTGTCGCAATAAGCTTGTCTTTTCCAGTGCGTATCCAGCCATAGGTGATGCGTGTGGCCTGCGTCGGATGGACACAATCTCCGAACAATATTGGCTCATCTTCGGGCGTTTCATTCATTAATTTATCATATTTTTTGACAAACTTTTTTTGTTGCTCGGCGTCCGCTTTAGCAGGAATACCCTTGGGTTTCTTATAGCTGAAGCCATTTTTCTTTAGCCAGTCATTCATACCGCTAACACTGTAATCAACTTTGTACGTTTTGCTGACATAAGCGCATATTTCATGCACTTTTGTATATGT
>JAJRPW010000183.1 GCA_024280585.1 Alphaproteobacteria bacterium | reverse complement strand
GGCAAAGTATCCGGCAGATCGCCCATATCGCCGACGGTTCTTATATCCAGCCCCGTATACATACTAAATATTGTCAGCACCACAATCGCAACTAGCGGCGATGGAACGGTTTTTGTTATATATGGCAACAGATAAATAATGCCTAAACCAGCGGCCACCATTGCATAAACCTGCCATCCAGCGCCATAGAATTCCGGCAATTGCGCCATAAAAATCAAGATTGCCAGCGCATTTACGAACCCTGTCATCACTGATTTTGAGACGAATCTAAGCAGCGAGCCTAGCTTTAGAAACCCGGCAATAATCTGCAAAACCCCGGTTAAAATTGTTGCTGCGAGCAAGTATTCCAGCCCGTGTTCTTTGACTAAAGTTACCATAACCAGTGCCATTGCGCCCGTTGCCGCCGATATCATTCCCGGGCGGCCACCGACAATCGCTATCACGCAAGCGATGCTAAAAGATGCATAAAGTCCGATTTTTGGATCAACTCCGGCAATGATCGAAAAGGCAATAGCCTCAGGGATAAGCGCCAGCGCCACTACCATTCCGGCTAATAAATCACCACGAATATTTCCGAACCACTCAATACGAAGTCGAGACCAATGCATATGCAACCCTAATTTTAGTTTAGTTTTTTATACAGACCAACCACAATAAGTCAAGATCACAAAATTTTATTCCAAGTGTTTTCCATATAAATTAACTATTTATTAACAATAGCATGGTAGCTTTAATAATCGTATTGGGAGATACATAATGGCGTTAAAAAGCAGGATTGATAACCATTGGAAGGATATATCGCGTAAACGTGAGGTTGTGGCTGAGTCATTAACATGGTCAGCCACAGGCCGTAATTTACAGCTTTATAGCCGGAAATTCGCCGGTTCCGAGACAATGCGTAACATTGTAGATATACTCGCTGATGAAAATTCCAACACCATCGACAGATTTAAAATGGCGCAATATTTCGTTCAATGTCTCGAAAACGACCCTGATTATAACATAGAACGTTTTGTCGATTATTTGGATAATATCTCGCGTAAAAGTGAAGATCAACGGCGCGGAATTTACTACCAAAAAGTAAAAATAGCAATTATGTCCGTGCAAAGAACCAGGGAATATCTGGAATATTTGCAGGTTTATAACGAATTCAAAGCCGATAACAGCAACGAAGCCGTTTTAGCCAAAAATGTCATGCAAAAAATTTCGATAACAATTCAAAAAATGATGGGTGAATATGCCGTATAATATGTCTGACATTTCCAGTGAAAAAAAAGAAGTAATAGCCGGGGTTATGTCCGCCGGCGGCATGTCCGCCGAGCTTATCATTGAGGCTATAATAGAGGACTTTGAACTTGAAACCGATAAAGTTACAGACTAACAAACTGCTGTAACTCGCCTTTTAGGATATTATCCAACTCATTATCTTCATCATCAAGCCATAATTCATCCCTGTATGAAAAATAATTTGCGCCGCTAACCGGTGATGACAGCCATATTTTTCCCGATGCTTCATGCTTGTTAATTACATACTGCCCGCCATCCGGCAGTTCAATATTTAAAATCCCATCAAGATAATCCACATCAAGATCGCCTTCATTATCACTATTTTCGATTCGTTCACAGAGATTTTGCAGATAATCCTCCGCCAGTTTCGTAAATTTTGTATTATCCATATCCCTATCCATCCTCTAAATGTAACATCAACGCAGTACCAAGCAAAATGCTTATGCCAACCGGCGCCCACGCCGCCAACACTATAGGTATACTGCCCGATAAACCAACTGCCGACACAATATCTGATAAAAATTTTACCAAAAACCCAGCCAAAATCCCGCCAGCCATCATCGCTCCAACCCTGCCTTGCCTAGGCGGACGAAATGAAAATGCCGCGGCAAAAAACACCATCGCGCTTAATAAAAACGGAATCACCAAGACACTATGCCAATAAAGCGAATGCCTGAGGGCAGAAAAGCCAGCCTCCTTTAAGTCTTTGATAAAACCAGGTAATTCCCAAAATGACAGGGTCTCAGGAGCTGCAAAACTTTCCTGAATCTGGTTGGCGGAAAGATCGGTTGGCAACCTATGGCTAGCCTCATGCGTCGCCGGCATCCCTAAAATTGTCAGGGTTGCACCACTTATATCCCAATAACCATCCTGTAGCTGCGCCGATTCCGCATCAATTCTTTTGATAAAACTATTATTTTGTCCAAATATAAAAATAGTTACATCAAACAAAGTCATATCCTCATTTGACACACGCAGTGCGTGTATTACCGTTTTGCCACCATCCACACCATTTTTCTGGCGAAGCCACAAACCAGATGAAGAAACGGCTAGCATACTAGTGTTTCCATGCAGATATTTAGCCTCAACCTGCTCAAACCTGGAAAGCATTGTTGCCGCCAGCGGATTAAAAATTGTCATAATAAAAATGCCCAAAACAAAGGCTATGGCTATGGCCGGCAGCAAAAATTGCCAGACTGATATACCAGCTGCACGCGCAACCACAAGTTCAGAAGTTTTCGTCAATCTTGTGAAGGCCAAAATTCCTCCCAGCAGGATGGTGAAAGGCATGATTTCTTGTATCAGCGTTGGGGCTTTCATTATAACCATTTCCAAAATAATAGCAAATGGAACATCCTTTGAATAAGCTCTTCTTATCATTTCCACCGAGTCAAATAATAAAATTAGACCGACCAGTACAGAAAATACCACCCCCACACCAATCACGAAATGTTTGCCTATATAGACTGATAAAGTTACTGGAATTTTCATGACGCCTCCAATTTTTTTCTCATCTTAAATATACGGCGCTTAGTAAGAAAATTCCAATTATTAATAATCTTGTTTTTCACTAAAATATACAAAGAAGCCGCTATCGAAATGGCAACATTTAGATACATCAAAATCGCCAGAGAAGTGTTTTTTGCAACAGCATTTTTTAATGCCAAGTCGATCACAACTAAAAATACCGCCATACATGTAGCAAATAAGATGCGTTTCCACTGCCCTCTTCGACTAAATTGCCCGGAAAATAATGCGGCCAACGCCACCAACATCAGGACAAAACTATATAATGGCCATATAATCCGATGATGCCCTTCTGCTATTAACTTCCCCCTGTTTGTGTCATCAGCATCATCGGGGAAAAACAACTCATTTATATATCTTTCCTCAGGCTCATGCCACCTTTTGCCGCCAACAGAGGTATAAACACTTAAATTCAGCTGATAATTATCAAAATATAAAACATCTAAATTGCCGTTTTCCTTGTCTATTTGTTGTATATTACCACGAATCATCTCAACTACTGGCCCAGCCGTTGTTTTTACCAACCTCCCTTTCTGCCCTATAATAGTTTTAGGATGGGCTATATCCCGGCTGTCATACACCAATATCCCCTCCAGCATTCCTTCGTCGCCACGCGATTCTATATAAACAGTCAGCCCCTTTGTTGGCGTACTAAAAACCCGCTCCTGCAATAAAAGTGATGCATAATTATTTCTTACAAAAACCTGGGTATCTTTAAACTCTCTATATGATGTAGGCAAAATATACAGCGATAATATATAACCAATCAGCGTTATCACCGCTGAAACTATGAAAGCCGGCTTGGCCAGGTTGATTTTGCTTAATCCTGCGCTCTTGAAAACTATTAATTCACTATCGCAAATCAGCTTGTTATAGATATACAAAGATGAGCAAAACAAGGCTATAGGCAGCACAATCATCAATAAAGACGGAATTAAAAGCGAGGAAATATACAGAAAAGTTGCGACATCCAACCCTTTATTGACTATAAGGTCAACAAGTCGCAAAGATTGCGTCAGCCAGACAATTCCGGTCAGCGTAAGCGCTATAACCAGCACCGGCATCATTAAATTATATATGATATATCTGTTATATATTCGCATATTTAGCTCTTTTTATGCAAATATATAGAATTGGGTGTTTTTAGTCCAGATTTATAGTGTTTTACTTCAGGGCAAACGCATCTAAATTACGCCGATAATTTTGCAACAAAATATATACAAATAAGTTCGTCATACTGCTACTCGATAGCAGTATCCAAGGTTTTTAAATAAATACTTATAATAATTAGGACTTACGCATGACGAGTATTTTTGATTTGTTTTTAGGCAAAAATGTTCTAAAAAACGCAGTGTACACGAAGTACATGAGCATTTTTAGGTTATTTTTAACGACAAAACAAACAAAAAGACGATGTTCTGCGTAAGTCCTAATAATGATGATTCGTTTTTCTTGGATACTGCGGTCAAGCCGCAGTATGACGAACTCTGCTGCTTGTATTTAGTTACAAAGACTGCATTTCTTTTGTTAAGAATATTTAGATGCGTTTGCCCTGTGTTTTACTTTTAAACTCACAAAGATCAATTATTAAGCAATTTCCGCAGTCAGGTTTGCGTGCTTTACAAACATAACGTCCTTGTAATATCAGCCAGTGATGCGCGTGTTGCCGCCATTTTTTGGGGATTGCTTTCAATAATTTATCACCGGTTACATCCGCAGTTTTGGTTTTCACCAGGCCGATTCGGTTACTCACTCGAAAAACATGCGTGTCCACCGCTATAGTCGGATGACCAAAAGCACAATTTAGTACAACATCAGCAGTTTTCACCCCAACTCCCGGCAGCGCTTTCAGCGCCTTAAAATCCTCTGGAACTTCGCTATTATGCTTGTCAATCATGATTCTACTCAAACCGATCACATTCTTGGCTTTTGAGTTAAAAAGCCCGATAGTCTTTATATATTGCTTAAGGCCATCTTCGCCGAGCGCATAGATTTTTTCTGGAGTATCGGCCACTTTAAACAAGGCTTTCGTCGCTTTATTTACACCCACATCCGTTGCCTGCGCAGATAAAACCACCGCCACCAGTAAAGTAAAATTATTGGTAAACTCCAACTCTGTTTTTGGTTCAGGATTTTTGTCAGAAAATATTTGGAAGATCTGGTCTATTTTGTCTTTTTTCATAAAAACCCCATTATTGGAGGTTTATTCTACATAGTTATTCATAGTATTGCCACTGTTTAAGGATTATTTTATTCCGCAGGAGGCTCCGCCGCAGGAGGTTCTTCAGCACTTGGTTTCGCTTCCTCACCGTTAATTTGCTCAAGCCTGTCCTGTTTTATAACATCATCGAGGCGGCAATTTGCATGAACTATTTTATCCGCAGATTCCAACTCGCTTTGCTCCATCGCTTCGATCGCCGTGTCAGCATGTATAGTTTTTGGCTCGTCTTCGCCGCTATATATAAGATATTCGTGAGTATCAATATTTTTTCTTTGCAGGTTAGGAACTTCTATTTTGCCAAAACCCTGCTCTTCAAGCAGGCTTAACACCCACTCAGGCTCGGGTCTATTTACTTTTATTCCGAATAAAGCTTCTGCAGAATTTACACTACTTGCACCATTTGTCTCTTTCATAACACATACTTATTTATTATTATTATATAATAAAATAGTAACATTAATGTATTAACAAATGGTTAATTTGTATTGTTTTTGTGTCTAGGAGCTTTTCCAGCGGACACCACCCAGGATATATTCAATCTTTTCAGCATTGCTTTTCAGTGGCAACAAGCATCTTCTGAATTTAACAGTTATACCGTATTTATTAACGAATTCTGATTCTTGAGATACTGGCTTTCTGGTTCTTATAACTTCATTTAATATCGCTGTTAAATCGCCATCATTCAAGCAGATAATTGATGAATAAACATCTCGGCCAACTAAACTTTCCCCATTTTGCGCAGAAATTATTGCTTTTCCAAGATAGTTGAATTTATATTGCCCATCCTCATTAATTTTTATAAGGAAGCAGTTATCCCACACATCTTGTAAATCCTCAGGGTTTAGCCTCGCTTCGGCAGGAAAATCGTCATTATCCCCTTTTAAATCCTGCCAATAAGACAGTAACTTCTTATTGATACGTTTTTCAATAGTCATTTTTTATATCCCCCATCCCTACGAAATGGCATTATAGTACAGTAGGATTTTATTACAACAAATTTATTTTTAGAGCCTGTTGGCAATTAAGGCATCACTGGCTAAATATAACGACCCACACAGAATAATTCTGGCTGGTTTATCTGACAGTTTGGCGATATAACCCAAGGATTCTTCCAGATTTTCAAATGGCTTAGCCTCTAAGCCAGTTTTTTGTGCAGCCTTAGCTATATCTTCCGCTTTTTGTGCAGAAGGCTCTGTTTGCACCAAAACTGTACCGACAAAATCTACTTTATCCTTAAAATATCTAAAAAATTCTTCCACATTTCGTCCTTTGGTAAATCCACAAATCATATAAGTTGAACGGTCAGTCCAACCATCAAGAATGCATGAAACTATATGCGCTCCGGCGTTATTATGCGCACCATCAAGCCATATTTCCCAACCATCTGGTAATCTATCCATTAATTTCCCCGATTTTAGCTGCTGCATCCGCGCCGGCCATTTAATTTTTTGTAAGCCTTCCGCAATATCCCGCTCAGTAACTTCAAAACCCTTTAAATTCTGCATTATAGCAATCGCCGTTGATGCATTTATTATTTGATGATCGCCGAATAATGCCGGTGCAGGTAAATCATCAAGATCGCCGCGCACATTCTTATAGGCCATGCCATCTGCGGTTTTGTCAGCCACCCAATCGAACCCATAAGAAAGCAATGGCGCGCCTAATTTGACCGCATGACCCTCGATTATATCATGCACTTCATCGAATTGCAGGCTGGAAATACACAAAACGCCCGGGCGCATAATCTCGATTTTCTCGCGCGCTATAGTCTGCACATCAGGCCCCAAATATTCCGTATGATCCAGCGATATAGGAGTTAAAACAGTTGCCAGCGGGCGCTCCAATATATTTGTGGCATCAAGCCTGCCGCCCATTCCCGTTTCCAGCAAAACTATATCTGCCTCAACTTTTGAAAACGCCAAAAACGCCATTGCCGTTGTTCCTTCATAGAAAGTTATGCGCATCTCATCAGCTGCAATTCGGCATTCTTCAGCAAATTGCGTTAACATATCATCACTAATATCTTTACCGGCAAGGTTTATACGCTCGTTAAAATTGAGTAAATGCGGCGAGGTATATGTATGAACACGGTAGCCTGCGGCCTCCAGCATTGCCTTAGCAAACGCAATCGTCGAACCTTTGCCATTTGTTCCAGCGAAATGCACAACTGGTGGGATCGATTTGTGCGGATCACCAAGCCTTTTCAGCAGCTCTAAAACTCTTTCCAAACCAAAATCAATAGGCTTGCTACCTAGCGGTTTTGGCCAATGCGGCATGAATACCATTGTTTTTCTCAATTATATTTATTGGGGTTTTATAGACTGTTAGATGTTTATGCAACCCAACATTATGCACCCTTAGATAACCTACGCCATTTGCCACCATTTCCTGCGAATATTCCAGTGTGTGCGCATCTTTTTCTGCAATAGACGCATCTTTGCCCAATCCAATAAATGACTTGCGCGAATGACCAGTATAGATCGGCACATCCAACTTTTTTAACTCACCAATTCTGTTAATTATTTCCAATGACTGCGCGGCATTTTTGCCAAAGCCAATGCCCGGATCAAAAATAATCCTATCCTTATTAATTCCAGCTGCCAACAGCGCGGATATTTTGTTTTCCGCCCACTCCATCACCACCGCGACAGGGTCCTGATCGGCAGGAATGAGCTTGCCAACCGGCACGCCTAAATTATGCATAACCACCAATTTACAACCACTTTCCCGAATCGCATCAATCATATCCGCGTTAAAACCGGTCACATCATTTATCCAGTCAACGCCTAATTTTAACGCTTTTTGCGCGGTTAATGCATGTCTGGTATCAATGCTAGTCAGAATATTTTCCGCCTGGCATACAGATATAATCTCCGGCAAAAAACCTTGCAAACGCGACCATTCCTCGCTTGTATCTATGGGCACAGCGCCCGGACGGGTGGATTCCGCACCGATATCAATTACTGCCGCGCCATCGGCGATTAATTTTTTAACCTGGATGATAATTTTTTCTAATGAATCATATTCCCCGCCATCGGAGAAAGAATCTGGAGTTATGTTTAATATTCCGACTAGATTCATATCTAAGCCACCAATTGCTGACCTAATATTTCAGCCATATTATACTCTGTTTGTATAATTGACGAAGAATCCTCCAGCGCCTGCGAGATTTCATAAGCAGTTTTGCCTTTATATTCACCAACACCAGGAAAGCGCCAATTTGGTGTCAAATCAGCCAGAGGCAACAGCGCAAAAGGCCTGTGACAAAGGCTTTCATGGGGAATCGAAAGACTTTTCGAGCTAACATAAAAATCATCATAGGCTAATATGTCGATATCGATTTCCCTTGGTGCCCACAATCTTACATCATTCCTGCCCAACCTTTTTTCAATACATTTGATCTGTGTCAAAAGTGCTTCGGGAGTTAGATGTGTCTCACCGGAAATCGCCATATTCAAAAATGGCTTGTTCCATTCTTCCGGCGCATCCGCCTTCAAAACCGCTTGTGATTCATAAACAGCAGACACTGTAATCGCAGTGACCACAGACTCGCTAAGTAATTTTATTGCTCCAGTCAAATTATTTAATCTGTCACCGACATTTGACCCTAAACCTAATATAATCATATGTTTTCCTTTATAAATCGCTATAGGTAAAGCTTGTTGAACCAAGTAAATTTTCGATAGGAGGATTGCATTTTTCTATTTTTATCCATATTTTTGTCTCCTGACCTACATATTTTCTAAGGCTCTGATACATCTCATAACAAAGATATTCAAGCAGTTTAAATTCTTTTTCACGGACAAATTCTTTAACCAAATCAGACATTTTATGATAGCATATTGTATCATTTATATTATCGCTTATGCAGGCACCAGGCTTATTTTCCGAAAAAAACTTCAAATTCACCATAACATCCTGAGCTTTTGACCTTTCTTCCTCGCCAACACCAAGATTTACCTTTAATCTTAAATCATTCAGCTCTATTACAGAGCTATATTTTTTTTCCGCTGGAAACGGATTATTTGCAATTTGTTTCATAATATAATATTTACCATCATCTTGAGCCAGCTACATACACTAAAAAGTTACAAAAAGGAAAGTTTTTTTATTAAAATGTTAGTTTTTTTGAATAATAAATTTATAGAAGAGGAAAATGCCCTTGTTTCCGTCAAGGAACGGGCGTTTAGGTTCGGCGATGGTATTTTTGAGACCATCAGGGTTGAATCAAGCGTTTTATACCAATTTTCCAGACATTTAGAACGATTACAGCACAGCGTTGATTCCATAAAAATTGTATATGACTGCTCTGCTTTGGCAGAAAATTGCCTTGAGCTAGTACGTAAAAACCGTTTAGAGCAAGGGTTTATAAGAATTTCTGTGAGCCGTGGTATTGGCGGCAAGGGCTATTTACCCGATGTGAAGGCCAAACCGACAATTATCATTGAAACTATTGAGAATTACCCGGTATCGGACGCGCCAATTGACTTATGGATCAGCGATATAAGAAAAATCCCCCATGAATGCCTACCGGCCGACGCGAAAACCATGCAAGGGCTAAATTCAGCTTTAGCACGGATGCAAGCACAGGAAAATGACTGTTTTGAAGCTTTATTGCTTAGTATGCAGGAGAAAATTTGCGAATGTAGTTCGGGCAATATATTTTGGTTCAAAAACGGGATTTTATATACCCCCGCTTTGGATATTGGTATTTTACCGGGAACTATCAGGCAGAAAATCATTGAATTATCGCCGTATCCCGTGACGGAAGGACTGTTTAGCATTGAAGATATCAAAAATGCTGAGGAAATATTTATAACCAATGTTGCCTGGCTCGCCTTGCCTGTTAAAACCGTTAAGAATCTTAATATTGAACTGAAAAACACCAAAGTAGGATTGGAATTTAAAAATTTACTGAAAAAAGATATAGAACAACATGCAATTACAAAGGACGATTAATTGGATTGCGCCGCTTGATCTAGCCGCGTCCATTCCAGAAAGTGAGGATAAGTGGGTTTTGCTCTATTCTGGAATGAATTCGGGCTTTTTCGGGCGTTATTCCATTTTGGCATTGCGGGCAAAAAACGAGATTAATTCCGATGATTTCACCGAGTTATCAGATATTTTATCCGATAATAACCATAAATTCACCAATGGCTGGTTCGGTTATCTGGGATATGGGCTTAAAAACAAGCTGGAAAAACTCTCTCAAGATACTGATTCTTACATTAATATGCCGCATCTTTGGCTGATAAATTTCGGCACAATTATATTATTCGACCATGAACAAAGACAGGTGAAAATATGGTCTGAAGATGATTTTGAACTGCCTGACATAACTCCTGCCGAAAAGCTCGATTTTACAACGCAGAATCTGCGCTCAAATATGAACAAAGCAGAGTATTTAGATAAAGTGGATCGAATTAAAAGCTCTATAAATCGCGGTGATTTATATCAGGCCAATCTAACCCGAAAATTTACCGGCGAAATCGCTGGAAAGTTCCGTCCTGTCGATATTTTTTGTAAATTATGTGAAATCAGCCCGGCACCCTACAGCGCATTTTTGAAATTCAGCGAAAAAACGGTTATCTCCTCATCTCCCGAACGTTTCTTACATATTAATAGCGACGGAGTCGCCGATACAAGGCCAATAAAAGGGTCGGCGGCACGATTTGAAGATGAAGCCGAAGATAAAAAATCCCTGGATGCGCTTGGAAATAGTGAGAAGGATCGGGCGGAAAATTTAATGATCGTCGATCTATGCCGCAATGATTTATCAAGAGGATGTGAGGTCGGCTCGATTAAGGTTAAAAATCTGTTCGAGATCACATCATATGCCACGGTACATCACATGGTATCAACGGTTACAGGACAAAAAAGCGCAGGTACAAGCTCCCTTGATTTAGTGAAAGGATGTTTTCCGCCAGGCTCAATGACCGGCGCGCCAAAAATAAAGGCAATGCAATTATGCTCCGCGCTGGAAAGCAAGCAACGCGGTGTTTATTCCGGGGCAATAGGCTGGTTTGGCGGCGATGGCAGCGTAGATTTATCGGTTGTAATCAGAACCATTATAATGGACGGCAATAAATTTGAATTCCAGGTTGGAGGCGCGATAGTAGCCGATTCAGACCCTATCGCAGAATTTGAGGAGACTTTAATCAAGGCCAAAGCAGTCGCAAAATCTTTAGGTATTGACAAACAACAGCTACGAATTATCTAACAAAAATGTGTACTTCGCTACTATCAGAAAGCTCGCTATCCTGATATGTCACTCTTATGCGACCATCTTTAATCCCTGAATTTAAAATATTTTCTACAATTTCGCTGGTTAAAAATTCTGAATTTCTACGCAGGAGCTTGTCTTTTCTATATTTTCCAGTTTTTGGTGTGATAGAAACTATATCAAAAAATGTTGCCGGTTTCACCCTTATCGCAGCAGAGACAGCCTTTTGCAACGGTTTTTCATAATTTACTATGTCCTGGTTAAAACGAATGACCATAAGCGGCTTATCTTCCGCTGCAAAGCCCGCAAAAGACGCCAGCAACGTTACCAAAAATGCTGCTGTAAAAATTTTTTTATTCATAGTTTTCCCCTCTTTATTATACTCTGTATAGTGATAACACAAATTATATATAAATGTCTAAAAAATATTTTATTGCATTGCACAAAAAACATTTGACAGCCCAGCCTAGCGCAGTTATAGTGACAACATATGGAGAATGTTTCTTTAATCAGGAGTTAATGTTATGACTAAAAATAAAAACCCTTTTGCCGATCTTTTTGGTTCCTTCTCTAATGGACTGCCTAATTTTCCAGATTTGGATCAGCTAGTTTCATCCGTGAAGCAAGCGACAAAAGACAATACGAAAGCTTTTTCTGATGCTGCAAAAATTTTGACAGCAAATACTGAAGCTTATTATAGACACCAGACTAAAGCGGCGGAGAAAGCCAATAAAGAAGCAGCGGAGTTTGTTCAAGACGTAACTTCCACTAAAACACCGGAAGATGCTAATAAAAAAGCGGCTGAATTCGCTGCTAGATCTTTGGAGTCAGCCTCTGCGACGGCTCGTGAATTATCCGAGCTTGCAGCCAAATCTCATGAAGAAGCTGGTAAAATTATTACTAAACGAGCCTCTGAAGTTATATCTGAGCTGACTCAGGCTGCAAATGCTAATTCTTCCAAGAAAAAAGCTAGTGCTGCGTAGGTCATTCTAGTTAATAATATTATTTATTAAGAACCTCTTTGAATTTCTATTTGAAGAGGTTTTTTTATTTTTGTAAAATAAATACACTATTGGCTTTATCTTATCTTATTTTTGTGTTACACTGCCTTCGACTTTAAGTTAATTTCTGGAAAAAATTATTTTTTAGATTAGTGTTTTATGGAGTTTAAAAATGTCTGAACAAGAAGAATTTAATGTAGGCAGCAAGGTTGTCTACCCGGCGCATGGTGTTGGCCAGGTGGTGGGAAAAGAGCTCCAAAAAGTTATGAAGACCGAGGTTGAATTACTTGTTATTTCTTTTGAGAAGGATAAAATGACCTTGAGGGTTCCGGTAAAAAGAGCGGCCGAAGCTGGTTTGCGAGTGTTAAGTAACGATAACGATTTTGATAAAGCCATATCTATCCTTAAAGGGCGTGCGCGTCCGGGTCGGGGAATGTGGAGCCGCCGTGCTCAGGAATATGAAGGGAAAATAAACTCAGGAAGTATAGCCTCTATAGCTGAAGTTGTGCGTGATCTGCATAAAAATGTTGATGATCCTGACCGTTCTTATTCAGAAAGAATTATTTACGAATCGGCACTTAATCGTCTAGCCGGTGAATTTGCTGCGGTTAAAAGCGTTGAAGTTGATGAAGCTACAAGTGATCTGGTGGAAATATTAAGAGCCAGAAAAATAGCTGCGGAAGTTGCTCTTGCGAAAAAAGCCTCTAATATGCTTATTGATGAAGAAGTTGAAGCTGCGTAAATAAACCTCTCTTTGCCTACAAAACAGAACATTCATTCATGTCATTGCAAGCCTTGTCGAGTAGTATTACTGCTGTGCCAATAGGAGCCTCAGCATCCGCTTTTATTGGCAAAAGGTGAGCGTCATCGCTTAGATATAACGTAAATAAAG